>JAFGDB010000038.1 GCA_016932355.1 Candidatus Iainarchaeum sp.
AACTACAGCGAACAGGCTGCTTGCAAAGGAACTTTTTGGAAGAAAAAAAAGCATGTTTGGGGCGCTAAAAGGCAAAATTTCAGTTAAGGACATTAAAGAGGATGCAGAGCATGACGACCTATACAGTTGACACCTATGCATGGATAGCCTACTTTGAGGGCAACAAAAAATTTAAAGCTGAAATTGAGCAAAGCCTTTTGCAAACCCCAGCTATTGTGCTGGCAGAATTGGCAAAAGCAATGATTAGGAAAGGATTTAATGAAAAAAAGTCTGGGGAAATACTAAAATATGTCTGTGAAACAAGCATAATTCTGGAATTAGATAAAAAGCAGGCAATCAAAGGGGGGGAAACATCAGCAAAGGAGAAACTGCCTTTGGTGGATGGCATAATTTACTCTTATGTAACAGAAGATGCGCAATTGTTAACAGGAGACAAGCATTTTGAAAATAAAGCCCTTGCAAAATACATAAAATAAAAATGATTTCCATGGACCTGAGCAAAAAGGTTAGGACAATACCCAACTTTCCAAAGAAGGGAATACTGTTCTATGATGTGACAAGCCTGATGCAGGATGCCTCAGCCTTCAGGCAGGCTGTTGACGAGCTTGTAGAGCACTTCATGAAGAAGGACGTGCACTTTGACAAGGTTGCAAGCATGGAATCAAGGGGCTTTATCCTTGGTTCAGTGCTTGCATACGAGTTCCACGCAGGCTTTGTTCCCCTGCGGAAGCCGGGAAAGCTGCCGTGGAAAACCATAAGCCAGGAGTTTGAAAAGGAATATGGAAAGGATTCCTTTGAGATGCACGAGGATGCAATCCAAAAAGGCGATTCTGTCCTGATAGTTGATGACTTGCTTGCAACAGGAGGCACTCTGAAGGCCGCAATTGAGCTTGTGGAAAGGCTTGGCGGCAAGGTAAACGGCATTGCCTGCCTTATTGAATTAACATTCCTGCCGGGAAGGAAGAAAGCAAAGGGCTATGACCTTTTTACACTGCTTAAGTATGATTCCGAAGAAGTAAAAGAAGGGAAAAAGTGACACAGGAAAGCTGAAACCAATTCCAAGGGAGAAACAGGAAAGGGAAAGTGATTGGCATAACAAAACTGAACCTTGGCTGCGGCCACGAGTACTTGCAGGGCTATGTGAACATTGACCTCAACAGGAAGGTAAAGGCAGACAAATACCTTGATGTAACAAAAAGGATGCCCTTTGCAACAAACAGCGTTGAGGAAATAAGGGCCCACCACCTGATTGAGGACTTTGGGGAGCTTGAGCCAGTGCTCAGGGAATGGTACCGCATTTTGAAGCCGGGCGGGCTGCTCAGGGTCTGGGTTCCATACGCTTTCAGCAACCACGCTTTTGTGAACCCAGGGCACAAGCACTACTTTGTCTGGAACACGCTGCTCTACTTCACAGACAGGATAAGGCCAAACTACTTTTACAGCTTCCAGTTCAAGCTCAAAAAAAGGGAATTCCAGATGCTTGGCAGGTACAAGGGAATTCTTGGGCCGCTGGCAGGGCTTGCAACAGCTGTTCCTGAATTCTACGAAAGGTTTTTGAAAGGGTTTTTCTCAGTTGATGTAATCTACTACGAGCTGGAAAAGCCAAAGGGAAAAAGGGAAGGAAAATGAATTTTGCAATTGGAAAGGGAGTGGAAAAATGATTGGAATAATCGGAGGGTCAGGCCTTGACAACCCGGACATTTTGAAAAAGGCAAAGGAATTGAAAGTGGAAACGCCTTACGGCAAGCCCTCATCAGCATTAACTGTTGGCGAGATCGCAGGCAAGAAGGTTGCAATAATTGCAAGGCATGGGAAAAAGCATGAGATAATGCCAAGCAATGTAAACAGCAGGGCAAACATCCATGCACTGAAGGAGCAGGGCGTAAAGCACGTGCTTGCAACAACTGCATGCGGTTCTTTGAAAGAGGAAATGATGCCAGGCCAGGTTGTTTTCCCAGACCAATTCATTGACTGGACAAGCAAAAGGTCAAGCACATTCTTTGACAGGAATGAAGTTTGCCATATTCCGATGGCTGACCCTTTCTGCCCAAACCTAAGAAAGCTGCTTATTGAGACAGCAAAGCAATTGAAGATAGGGCACCATGAAACAGGAACTGTGATTACAATTGAGGGCCCGCGCTTCAGCACAAGGGCAGAATCAAAAATGTTCAGGGCATTAGGAGCAGACATAATAAATATGAGCACAGTGCCAGAGGTAGTGCTTGCAAGGGAAGCAGGCATGTGCTACCAGGCAGTTGCAATGGTAACTGATTTTGATTGCTGGAAGGAAAGGGAAAGCGTTGACATCAAAAGGGTTTTGGACAGGTTCAGGGAAAATGTTGGGCATGTGAAAAACCTGCTCATAAAAACAATTCCGAAAATTGAATTCAGGGAATGCGAGTGCCAGAAGCACATTGACACTGCAATCATAAAAACAGAGGACTGACTCTTTCAAATAGGATCCATAAACCGGAGAAAAACAATTTCTCGCAATTCAAAAGCCGTTTAAAAGCCCAAGCGAGAGCGCGGTAACGGCAGCTGCTGCAATAAGAACGCCGATTATGTCCGCAATTAGGAATTTCCTGAACTTCATTCCAAGCAGGTAGGCTGCTAATGCGCCGGTCCAGACCCCAGAGCCAGGCAGCGGGATTCCAATGAAGAGCGCAATTCCAATCGTGCCATACCTTTCAACAAGAGGGCTTGCCTTCCTCTGTGTTCTTGCAACAATTTTCATATATATATCTTTAATAAATCGGACTCTTGTGGAAATTCTCACAAGCCAGCCAAGGGCAAGGAACAGTGCAATGCCAAGGATTGCATTGACAGCAACAACAACTGCAAGGACCTCAGGCCAGGCAAGCTTTGCAAGAAGAATTCCGTAAGGAATGCTTGCCCTGAGCTCAAGTGCAGGCGTCAGGGTAAGAAGGGCAAGCTCAATAAAATTATGTATATCCATGGAAAAACCAAAAAAGCTCTGTTTTAATTGAAAAAACGGAAAAAAGTTTAAAAACAGTTTCATTGAAGAATGGGTATACAGAAAAAAGCTCATAAGCCAATAACAATCAAGTATACATAATAAAAAATCTGGCAAAGAGCCGAGTGGGGGTTAGGGAGTGATAAAGAAATTTGCCTTCTTGTTACTGTTCTTTTTGCTAATAAGTGCTGGGGCGCTTGGAGCATCTTGCACTATTGACTCAGCAAGCCCACCAGAAATTTTTAGGACCCAATCAATAACAGTTAACATAAGCCATTCAGGGTTCACCAGCAGCCCAACAGGATTAACGTCAATTGACTGCGGCGGCGCTACATACAGCGATTTTACATGCACGGCAGACACATGCACCCTAACATGCGGCCCTTACCCAATAGGGGGAACTTACACCATAGAAAACTTGCTGGAGTTAAGCAACGGAACTGAAACAGAAGATTGCACTGGAACAGCAGAGGTTACTGTTTCAAATAGGGAACCAGTCGCAGTTTTGAAGGCAGACCTACACCAAGGCAATCCGCCTTTAACTGTAACCTTCAGCGGGTTTTGCTCTGACCCTGACGGAAATGCAATAGGGATATGCTTTTTGAACTATCAAGACGGAACCGGCGAAGAGATACCGGCACCTTACGACTTCAGCAAAACGCACACATATAACACCGCAGGAAACTATATGCCAGAGCTAACAGTAAAAGACGACCAAGATGCCAACAACAGCGATAGAGCAAGGGAAACAATAACAGTGGTGGAACCAGCAGCCCCAACAGTCAACAACAGGAGGCCAACAGGCGATACAAACATTGCAAGGCCAACTGTTTCATTTGATGTAAACGACAGCGGCAGCGGGGTGGACATTGCCTCCCTGAAACTCTTTATAGACAATGAATTGATGGAAACAACAAGCATGACCACAACCGCTTTCGGAAGCAACTACCATGTTTCCTGGACTTTTGGAGGAAACCTTTCAAACGACCACACTGTTTATGTTGGGTTAAGGGTTAAGGACACTTTGGGAAATAGCACTGGAGACGTGAACTGGAACTTTACAGTTGACACCGAACCGCCAAGTTCGCTCAGCATCAGAATAAATAGCGATGACAGCTACACAAACAGCACCGGTGTCACACTTTCACTGGAAGCATCTGGGGCAAGCCAGTGCCGCTTCAAGAACGATGACCAGGACTGGGGCTCTTGGGAAAGCTACAGCAGCACAAGCAAGAGCTGGACACTGCGGGACAGCGACGGTACAAGAACTGTCTACTTGCAGTGCAGGGATGCAGCAGGCAATGTTTCCGGAGAGGGCAGCTACAGCGATTACATAGTCCTTGACAGGGAGGGCCCAAACGACCCAAGCAACTTTGATGCAACCTACAACAGCACATATGACGAGGTTGAGCTTGACTGGGAAAAGCCCTCTGACAGGGGAAGCTCTGGAATTGGCCACTACTGCCTTTACAGTGGCAGGACCGATGACTATGATGACATGGACAGGATTACCTGCAACATTGAGGATGACAAAACAAGCTATAATGACGATGCTGGCAATTTGGATGAAGGCGAAACATACTATTACATAATCAGGGCTGTTGACAGGGCAGGCAATTTTGGCGACAGAACGGATGCTGAAAGCGTTGTAATCGGGGAAGCGCAGGACAGCAGCGACACAACAGCCCCAAACCTCACATGGGAAGCGCCCACCAACAACAGCACTGTTGACGGCACAATAACACTGAGGGTTGAGGCATACGACAACCAGAGCAGCATAAGGTTTGTCAAGTTCTATGTTGATGATGAGATTATTGACACTGACACCACTGCAGTTGACAGGAAATACAGCATTGACTGGGACAGCGCAAGCGTGGAAGACGGCGAACATGTTTTGAAAGCCATTGCAAAGAACAGGAGCGGCAACGAAGACAGGGACACAACCACGAAAACAATTACAGTTACAACAGAGAACGGGGCAACAGCCATTGTCAACGAGGAGAGGGACAGCGCCAGGGAATCCATAGATGCAGCTGATGATGCAAAAGAGCTTGCTGCAGCAATGCTTGAGGAATTGAGGGCAGTCGGCGTTGAGCCAACCAGCAGCTTAACAGGAATGCTTTCAGATGCCTCCACTGAACTGTACGAGGCAGAAAGCCTTTTTGATGAAGAGGATTACAATGCAGCAAAGGAAAAGGCCGAAGAGGCAGAAGCCCTTTTCAACGAGCTTCTTGATTCTGTTTCAATAGGAACGCATGGAAGCGCGCAATCCTATGCATTTGACAAAAGCCAGATTGAAACAATACTGCTTGCAGGAGGCCTGAAAAACGAGCTTGTTGGGGAATGCAAAGAACTGATGGGAAAGGTTGCAGTTTCCAGAAGCCTTGAAATAAGGAAAGTAGTGCAGGATGAAACCACAGAATACAAGGCAGTTGTTGAAATAACAGTTAAAAACAACTCTGATGAAAGGCAAACAATGCAGCTTGTTGAAGCCATACCAAAAGAGGTGGCTGAAAGCACGGAAGAAATTGGGTCAAGCAACGAATTCACAGTAATTGAATCAGACCCTGTTGTTAAGTGGGACATGAGCCTTTCAGCAGGGCAGGAGAATAAAATAAAATACTACTTAAAGCAGAGCATGACAGAGGAGGAAGCAGACGCATTCACGGAAAAGCAGCCAATGGGGGCATTCAAGGTTCCGCCAATGCTATTAAGCGGTGGAACACTTTTGGGTGAGGATATGCTTCAGGGGCCAGGCATTGGAGCAGGCTTCTTTGCCCTGGGAGATGCAATTAACACTATTGGATGGATTATGCTGATAGTGGTTGTTATTGGCGTTGCAATATTCCTTTTCAGCAGGCTTACAGGGGGCAAAGAGGAAACTGCCTTTGGGCTTGGCAGCATGCAGCAGGAAAGGGGAATGTTCAGCAAAGTTGGCGGAAAACTCTCAGGCTTTGGAAAAGCCAGGGAGGAAGAGCACAGGCCAAAGTGGGCCTACAAGGGCTGAAGCTAATTCTAAAACAGCAAAGCAAAAAAATATTAACTCCCTGCGACTTTATTCTAAAGGGGTTTGAATGAGTGTTGTAAGCGTTATAGGGGCAGGGCCTGTTGGCCTGCACTGCGCTTCCATTTTGAAGGAAGAGGGTTTTGAGGTAAGCGTTTTTGAAGAGCATGGCAACATTGGCAGGCCTGTGCAGTGCGCAGGCCTTATTTCAAAGGCAGGCATTGAAGAGCTTGGCCTCAAGCTTGATGACAGCGTTGTAAACCAGGTAAAGGGCGCAAAGATTTTCTCGCCAGGCGGGGAAAGCATCACAGTTGAAAAGAAGGAAACAGTTGCCTTTGTTGTTGACAGGTTTCTCTTTGACCAGGTGTTTTACAAAAAGGCAAAAAGGCTTGGATGCGACATCCACCTCAACAAAAAGCTCATTGACCTGAGGGGCAGCAACCTCTTCATGGAAAGCTCAGGCCACGGCGAGCTGCACAGGAGCAAAATTGTTATCGGAGCTGACGGCGCCCACAGCGTGGTAAGGCACAGCGCGTTCAAAAGGCTGGACGAAAACGGTTTTGTGCAGGGATTCCAGGCAAGGGCAGAGGGAAATTTTGACAAAAACCTTGTTGAAATGCATTTTGGAAACTTTGCGCCCGGCTTCTTTGCATGGGTCATTCCTGAATCAAGCACTGTTGCAAGAGTCGGCCTTGGGGCAATGCTTGGGGAGAACACTGCAGAGAATTTTGAGAGATTCATAAAGGAAAAGGGGATGGAAATTAAAGTGCTTAGCAAAAGCTCAGGGCTTATTCCAATGGCAGCACCAGGCAGCAGCCTTGTTGCAGGCACAACACTGCTTGTTGGCGATGCAGCAATGCAGACAAAGGCAACAACAGGCGGCGGCATAGTTTTTGGCCTAAAGGCAGCAGAGGTTTGCGCAGGCGCTGTTGCAAACCACCTGAAGCACCAGCACAGCCTGAACGTTTACGACAAGAGCTTAAAGGACCTGAACAAGGAGCTCCTAATACACTGGAAAATACACTCCTACATTAAAAAGATGAGGCCTGAACATCTTGACAAGCTTTTTGCCAAGGCAAAGAATGCAGGCATTGAGCCATTCCTGGAAGAGCACGGTGACATGGACAACCCAAGCAGGTTCATGAGGAAAATGCTGTTCAAGCCCAAAATGTGGGGCCTTCTCCCGGCAGCACTGAGGATAGTGTGAGCGCTAACACCCGGCTTTCCAAGCGGCAACCCTATTCAGCAAAAAGGACATTGAAATGCTTCCCCTCTTCCATTGGGAAACATAATTTATAAGAGCAGGTCTATCAACACAGTCTGCTGCTGCTATATGCACACACACAGCACCACACTCACCAGGATTAACACAAGAATCAACCGTAGATTCAAGACCATCATCACAATTAACATCGGCTG
>JAFGDB010000007.1 GCA_016932355.1 Candidatus Iainarchaeum sp.
ATGTAGGAATACCAGACAGCAAGGGCATTAAGTGCAGTGAAAGCGAAAATGAAGGTTAGGAACCAGCACAGCAGGAAAAGCACTTGCCTGTCCTGCTCTTTCCCTGAAAAGAATTTCAGGGAGAAGATTGAAAGGCCAATGAAGAAAAGCAGGAAAAGGGTGTTTGCCAAAGGGTTGGAGAGGAAAGCGTTGAATTGGCTTGGGATTGAAGCTGAAAGGAAATTTATTGGGCAGAATAGGAATTGGAGGAAAGAGAAAACAACCTGGGATTTTGTGTAATCCAGGGAATAGGCATAGCCTGCAAGGCTTCCCAGTGAAAAAAGCATTAAAGCAAAGTAGGCTGCAACCAGGGCAAAGAAAGGAAAGCAGATTCTTAGGCTTTTGAGTGTGAGGGAACGAATGTTCTTTTCTTTCAGGAAGATAAGGCAGCAGGCAAAGAGGACAAAGGGGATTAAGGAACCGGCTTCCTTGGAGAAAATGCCGATTGCGCAGAACAAAATTGAGGCAAGGAAATAATGCTGTTTCCTTTTCTCAAGGAATTTCATTAATAGGAGAAGCGAGGAAAGCAGCGCAAAGCAGGCAAGCAGCTCATGCATCCTTGAAACAAACAAAACAGTGTTTAAGTGGATTGGGTGCAAGGCAAAAACCAGGGCAGCAAGAAATGGAAACATGTTTCCTTTTATCAGCCTTTTTGCAAGGAAAAAAACAAGAACGGAATTTATTGCATGCAGGGCAAAATTCAATGCGTGGAAAGCAGTGAAATTAAGGCCGGTGAACATGAACATGAGCCAGAGGATAAGGCTTCCAAAAGGCCTGTAGTTGCTGCTGATTGGCAGGTAGTTCTGCTCAGGCCCTGTCAGGATGCTGAAGAATTCATCAGCGCTTGCTTGGCTGTGGGAAACTAGTTTAGGGATTGCATCAAACTCCATTAATTCAATGCCGAAAAAATCCCCATATGCAAAAAGCGCAACCAACGCAATGGCAAAAGCAAGCAGCAGTGCCATTTTCCTGGAATCAAGCTCTGGCAGCATGGGAAACAGCAATAAAAAGGGGGAAAAGGCTTATTTAAATAGTTTTTCTTTAAGAAATTAACTAAGGAGAAAAGGCTGCTTCTTGTGGTTTTTATGAAAGAGGGAAGCATAATTGAAATAAACTACACCGGAAAGGTTACTGCAACCAACGAGGTATTCGAATCCACTGTTGAAAAGAAGGCAATTGAGGCAGGCATCTTCAATTCAAAGCAGGAATACAAGCCAATGGTAGTGGTTGTTGGAGAGGGCGATGTCCTGAAAGGGCTTGACAAGGCTCTTTTGGAGATGAAGGCAGGGCAAGCAAGAAAGGTGCTTGTAAAGCCTGAAGAGGGCTGGGGCCAGAGAAACCCAAACAACATTTCGGTTGTTCCCTTGCAGCAGTTTAGGAAGAGGAAAATAAACCCGATTCCCGGGTTGGTGGTTGAATTGAACGGAAGGCAGGGCAAGGTGCAAAGCATTAGCGGCGGCAGGGTGAGAGTTGACTTTAACCACCCGCTTGCAGGAAAGGAACTTGAATATGAATTGAAGGTGGAGGGGGAAATCACCCAGCCAAAAGAGCAGATAGAAGCACTCTACAAGAAATACTTTTACATGGTTCCGGAAAAGGAGAAAAGCCTGAAGATTGAAAAGGGCAGCGTTGAGGTCTCTTTAAGCCCGAGGTACAGCGCTAACTTGGGGCCACTGAAAAAGCTCTTTGGAGAGATGGTTTCAAGGCATGTGAAAGGGTTTGAAAAAATCAGGTTTGTGGAAGAATTTGTAAAGGAAAAGGAAGCGCAGAAGAAGGAAACAGGGCAAGAGGAAAAGCCTGTTTCAGAAAAGCAGGGAAAAAAGCCCAAAGCGCAGAAGCCCAAAAATTAGCTTTATAAAGATTTGCTTCCAGAAGATTTGATTGAAAGGCTCAATCTTTTTGTCTTTGAATTTTTTTGAAGGTTAGTTTATGGAACAGGATTTAAAGACAGGCACTACAACAGTAGGACTTATTGCAAAGGATTCTGTTATCCTAGCAGCAGACATGCGCGCCTCAATGGGGCACCTTGCCTATGATGAGGAAAGCAAAAAGCTCTACAAGATAACGGAGGAAATAGGTGTAACAAACGCAGGCGCTGTTGGAGACAGCCTGACAATAGTGAGGTTCATGAGAAGCCAGGCAAGGCTTTACGAGATTGAAAGGGAAACAAAGATAACGCCAAATGCAATGGCAGCACTTCTTTCAAATGTTCTTAACGCAAACAGGCACTACCCCTTTGCAGTGCAGTTTGTTCTGGGCGGCATAAACAAGGGCCCTGAACTGTACGAGCTCACACCATATGGCGGCGTGCTCAAAAGGGATAAGTATGCGGTAAGCGGTTCAGGCACAGAGCTAGCGCTTGCAACCCTTGACCAGGGTTACAGGACTGGAATGAGCGAGGAAGAGGGCATTGAACTGGCAGTGCAGGCAATTGAAGCAGGGAAGAAACGAGACATTTACAGCGGCGGCAAGGCTGTTGCAGTAATGGTCATAGACAGGAATGGGATAAGGGAATTGGAGAAAGAGAGTGTAAAAAAAATTGCCCAGAAAGGGCAGAAATAGCATTGGGATAGCTTAAAAGCTGGAAAAAAACAGCTTCAGCCTTTTTGGGGTTATTCTTCCAAATTACTGAAAAGAGGAAATACAAATGAAGGTCCTAGATGAGGTCAAGGAAAAAATTGACTCAGTCCTAACAGAGAAATGCAAGGTAACAAAGGTTGAAATGGAAGGCCCTGAAGTGGTCATCTACACAAAAAACCCAAAAGCCTTCTTCGAAAACCAGAACTTTGTTGCAAAAGCAGCCCACGAGCTCAAGAAAAGGGTAAACATCAGGACAGACAAAAGCCTCTTGGGAGAGGAAAAGGAATCAGACAAAAAGATAAGGGAAATTGTGCCGGAAGACGCAGGCATACAGGACATATACTTTGATTCGGCATTCTCACAGGTTACAATTGAATCAATAAAGCCAGGGCTTGTAATCGGAAAAGGCGGGGAAACAAGCAAGAGGATAACTCTTGAAACAGGCTGGACCCCGAACATAATAAGGGCGCCAACCCAGCCCTCAGAAATACTTAAGGGAATAAGGCACCATTTGCACAAAAACAGCGATGAAAGGAAAAAGATACTGCAGGAAACCGCGGAAAAAATATACGCTGAATTTTCACCAAGCCCAAGGGACTGGGTGAGGTTCATTGCACTTGGCGGATTCAGGCAGGTGGGGAGGAGCGCTGTGCTTCTTGAAACCCCGCACACAAAGGTAATGCTTGACTGCGGCATAAACGTTGCAACAACAGATGAGCCCTACCCCTATTTGGATGCACTGCATTTCCCCCTGAACGAGCTTGACGCAATAATAGTAAGCCATGCACACCTTGACCACAGCGGGTTCATACCATACCTTTTCAAAAGCGGGTTCAGGGGCCCGGTATACTGCACGCCGCCAACCCGTGACCTCATGACACTGCTGCAGTTTGACTACATTGATGTAACGGTAAAAGAGGGGAAGGAACCCATTTACAACGAAAAGGACGTAAAGGAAATGGTAAAGTACTGCATTCCAAGGGAATACAGGGAGGTAACAGACATTGCCCCTGACATGAGGCTGACGCTTCACAATGCAGCGCACATTCTTGGTGCAGCCTCAGTGCACATGCACATTGGCGAGGGCGCACACAACCTGGTTTACACAAGCGACATAAAGTTCGGGTTCACAAGGCTCTTCAACAACGTTGACATGCACTACCCAAGGCTTGAAACGCTTATAATTGAAAGCACTTACGGCGGGCAGGAAAGCATACAGCCAAACAGGCAGGTTGCAGAGGACAGGCTTCTCCAGGTTTTGAAGGAGACAATGCAGCAGGATGGAAACATTTTAATCCCTGTTTTTGCGGTTGGGCGTGGCCAGGAAATAATGCTCGTGCTTGAAAACTTTTACAGGAAAGGGCTAATTGATTTGAAATGCTATGTTGACGGAATGACAAGGGAGGCAAACGCAATCCACACAGCCTACCCAGAGTATATGAGGCAGGGCGTGCAGAGGAGGATACTCCAGAACGACAGCCCGTTCAGGGCAGAAATCTTTGAGTCAATGAACAACAAGAACGGCAAGACAAGGGACGAGATAATTGAAGAGAAGGGCATTGTAATAATTGCAAGCAGCGGCATGCTTACAGGAGGGCCAAGCCTGGACTACCTTTACAGGATGGCTGAAAACCCAAAAAACTGCCTGATATTTGTTGGCTACCAGGGAGAGGGCAGCATGGGGAGGAAAATACAAAGCGGGCTAAAGACATTCCCAGTAACAGACCGCAGTGGAAAGACAAGGGCAATGAACATAAACATGAGGGTTGAAACAGTGGAAGGCTTTTCAGGGCACTCAGACAGGAACCAGCTTCTTGCATATGTAAGGAACCTAAAGCCAAAGCCGAAAAGGGTCTTTGTAAACCACGGGGAAAAGAGCAACGCAAACGACTTTGCAAGAACACTTTCAGCAAGGTTCAAGCTCAATGCAACAGCACTGAACAACCTTGATGCAATAAGGCTGAAGTAAAAGGCAATTTTGCACTTTTCCCCAGAGGGCAGTTTCCCAAAAAATGGAAAACAGGCGGGATAGGAATAAAACTGTTTCTTAAGGAAAAAAATTGTTTCTTATTAAGCTACTTCTACATAACAAGAAAATTTGGCCAAATTCAAATTTTCAAAAATTAAGAAAAAAAAGCAAATATACATAAGCGAAAAGCCCGTATAGGGCTTAGTTTTTAAAAAAAGAGCAAAATTTATCAATATACATAAAAAAAAGCCCAATTAGGGCTTCTTTGACCGAAAAGTATATTAAAAGGGTAGGATATTATACTAATGTTTAATTTGAAGTGACCTGAAATGAGCGTGAATGCTTTCCAACAAGGCATGCAAAAGCTTAGTTTCGAAAAGGCATGTGAGCTAGGCAAAACCCTAAGCAAAGGGGGCATTACTTTAGCTGACAACCAGACTGCTTTCCACAAGAAATGCAGCAAGTAGTGCCCTCCACCCCTTTTAACCTTCTTCTCCATTTTTACGCGAACAATGAATTGTCGGATTTAAATTACTTTTTGAGGCAATTCTCTTTATGCGCATCATTATTACAGGCAGCCCTGGAACAGGAAAAACAACTGTGGCAAAAGCGCTTGGGAAAAGCACTGGCCACAAGGTCCTAAATGAGAAGCAGTTTGCCATGGAAAAAGGCATTGGAAAGTGGGATGCTGAGGAGAACGAGCTTGTCATTCCACTGCAGGCTTTTGCAAGTGAAGTGAACAAGCTGTTGGAGAGGGAGAGCAAAGTCATTTTGGAGGGGCACTTGCTCTGCGAGCTTCGCTTGAAAGCAGACTTTGTTGTTGTAATAAGGGTGCATCCTGAGGTGCTGGAGGCAAGGCTGGAAGGCAGAGGTTATAAGGCTGACAAGGTGCAGGACAATGTGTTCTGCGAGGGCATTGACTACTGCAAAAAGCACGCGCTCAGGAATTATGGGAATGAAAAGGTTGTTGAGGTGCAGTGCGGGAAAAGTATAAAAGAAACAAAGGGGAATATAATAAGGGGGCTAAAGGAAAGGGGGGCAAAGATATAGCCCTGAAAGTGAAGTGTTATGAATAAGTGGATTTTTATTGCAGCAATTGCAGTCCTCATTGCAGGGAATGCAGCAGGGCTCGGCCTTTTTGAAAGGAGCTTCCAAGACATGGGCTATGAAAGCTTTTCTGTGCAGGGCGCAAACAAGAGGTCCTGCACTGAAATAGAGTTCCTGTTTCCACAGGACATAAACGCAATGGATTCTGAGATTTACCCCATTGCCTCGCTTGGGTTTGAATTAGGGCCTGTGCAGGGCCAGATTGATGCAAATGCACACCTTAATGGAAGCAGGGTTGCAGGGCTTGGCATTGAAGACTTAAAATGCAGCTCAGGGCAATGCTGGGAAAGGCTTGCGCTTCCAAAAGACGCCTTGCTTAAAGAGGAAAACACGCTAAGGGTTTGCATTAAAACATCAAACTCTGTGGTGGAGGCAGTTCTGCTTGACAGCTCGGCAGTAGGGCTTTACAGGACAGCGGACTTTTCAAAGGAGGATGCGTTCAGGGTTGAGGCAGAGAAAAAAGATGTTTTGATTGGGGAAAGGGTAAGGATAAATGTAAGTATACATAATTACGGCAGCGATACAGCCCTGGCAGAAGTAAGGTATGCAAGAAGGCTTGCAGAGGACAAAAACGCCTTTGTGGTTGTTGAGGGAACAGCCTACTTTGAGGGAACTGTAAAACAGAATGAAACAAGGGAATTCAGCTATGAGATAAAGCCAAGGGTTTTGGGAAGCATTACAATGCCGCCAGCAATACTCTACTACGAGAACGAGTTTGGCGAGGGGGAGCAAAAATTTGCAAACCTTGTTCAGATAAACGTAAGGGAACCGGAAATAAAGGTTGATGCATTCCTTGCAAAGTCAAGGGAAACAGCGCCAGTTTCAGAACCAATTGAGCTTGAGCTTGCAGTAAGGAACCAGGGGAAAGACACACTGTATGGTTTGGCTGTAGAGCTTGAGCTTCCGCAGGGCCTTGAGCTATTGGGCCAGCCTGAAACAAGCATTGAGGCGCTTGCCCCAGGCCAGACAGAGCTCATAAAGTTCAGGGTTTCAAGCACCAGTGCAGGAAAGTTCCCAATAGGGTGCAAAATAGAATACGTTGACCTCAACGCAGAGGAAACATTCTGCAGGGACAGCTTTGTTGCATTTGAAGAGCCGGGCATAAGCCCATTAATCTATGGGGGCATTGCAATGGCAGTGATTGCGCTTGCAGTATACCTCTACTTCAGGTTCAGCAAGTAACTACTTCCCCCCATTGATGCAATGGTTGTGGCAGCAGCAATAGCTGCACCTCAGGTTCAGCAAGTAACTACTTCTTTGCCCAGAGGACAAGCAGCACAATTGAAAGCAGGAGTGGAAGCACAAGCAGGTCAAGCTCTGGAACAGGCAAGGGCCTCCTGGCAGGGCCAACAGTGAAAGACTCAGAGGCTTGGTCAAGAACATTTTCGGTTCCAGCCTCCTTTGCAACCGCTTCCAAGCGGTAATTGCCCTGCGCAAGGCTTGGGGCATCAAGCCAGGCCTTCAGATCAATGGGAACAGCGGAACCAGAAGCAACAGTAATGGCAGACCGTATTTTATTCTCAGGCCTGACCTCAGTATGGGAAACAGCATCAAGAACAGCTACAAAAATATCAGCATCAATAGCAGAGCCTGAATTGGCAACATCAAGTTTGGCATCATTAAAATTGCTGCCTTGCTCAATTAAACCAGGGTCCAAAATAGGGGAAATGGAAACCGCAGCCTGCTGAACAATTACCCTAACTAAATCACCCAAACCAGAGCCATATGGGGTTGTTACTTTAAAACTTATGTCATACGTCCCCCCAGCATTAAATACAACAATGCCGGGGTCTTCAACATTAAGGATGGGGAAGGTTGAGGGGCAAGTTCCGCCCACAGGTGAACACTCCCACCTATATTCTTCAATGAACATCGCACAAGAGGCAGGGTTCAAACTTCCCTGAAAGTCAACGCTTTCCCCAACTTCAATGGTTTTTGGGTTTTCAGCAGGGCTATCAATTGTTGCAGAGGGCAGGCCCCAGCGCAAGTAAGGGTAGCCATCATTCACTGTGCCTTCAGCCTCATCCATATCCCAGTCGCCACTGGCAAAAAAACCAGAACCATAAGTGGCTCTTTCCAGCATTTCAAGGCCATCGCCAGCAATAGACAATAGGCTACTACCCTCACAGTCGTTTAATGAAAAATAATATTCTGTGGCGCCTACCAAATTATGCGAAGTAATAGCGTAAGTTCTTGAAATCCACTCATCACCGCCAGGCCTGCATGCGTAAAGGCCTAATAAACCCCCAACATTTGAAGTTCCACTTACATTGCCTCTGGCAAAACTGTCTGAGATGCCAGAATGAGTCGGTATATGACCAACAAGGCCGCCAACATTAGTATTCCCAGACACATCACCCAAAGCAAAACTATACCTGACCCCTATATACTTATAGGGGTTACTCTGGACGCGGCCGGCAAGGCCGCCGACATAAACATCACCTTGGACAGTTACATTAGAAAAAGATTTGGTTATGTTGCCTCTATCGCCGCCTGCGTTGTAGCCAACAAGGCCGCCAACATAGTCCCTGCCTGTTACCTGCCCTTTAGTGTAACAGCAGGTGATAATGCCTTCATGATTATAGCCAACCAAGCCGCCAACATAATCTTTGCCAGTTATATCAATACCAACCAAGCCAACATCTCTTACAACTGCACCAGTCTGCAAATGATGGAATAAGCCAACAAAATCGCCTCTGTTGATGTACAAGCCGCTTATTTCATAGCCCTTTCCGTCAAATGTTCCATAAAAATTGATAATTGGATTAAAACCAGCCCCGCTGTTCCAGGAACTTGTTTCTGAACAGTCAATTGGACCTTCCAGGGAATAGTTTTTATATGAAGTACTAGGTATTGCCTGCAAGTCAAAGCAGTCTTGAACTATGAAAGGATCTTCACTTGTACCACTGCCAGGCATGGTGCCATTGGCAGCACTAACAAAACCGGCGAGCATCAAAGCAGCAGCCGCCAAAAAAGTCAGGCGAAATTTCGTGTCCATTGCTTCAATTAATGGAAAAACTGGAATAAATACCTTCCCCTTTTGGAAAGTCAACTCTTTAACAAACTTTTTTTTCTTTTCCCAGGGCCTTTTGCCAAAAGGCAATTTTTCGCAAAAAAAAAGTTTTCTTTTCCCAGGGCTTTTCTTTTTTAAAAGAAAAGGCCTTCCCAAGGCTTTTGCGCGTGAGCGGAAAAGGCTTAAAATCGCCCCAAGGCGATTTGGATTTCCCAAGGCTTTTTTTCCAAAGAAAAAAAGGCTTTGCAACGCAACAGCGTTGCCCTTTTCCCAAGGCTTTTTCACCCAAGTGAAAAAGGCTTTACCAAAGGCAATTTTCCCAAGGCTTTTTTTCCAAAGAAAAAAAGGCTTTACCAGTTTCTTGCAATTTTCTTCACAAGCTGCTTTTGCTGCTCTGCAAGCCTTTCCTTTCTCTTCCTTGCAAGGAAGACAAGGCCTGCGGCAATTGCAATTGGGAAAAGGAAAATTGGGAAATCAAACTGGAGAGGGGTTTGCTGCTGGAGCGAGGCAAGCGAAACTGCTTTCCTGGAGAGGGCAACTGCCTCAAGGTAGCTTTTCCTGTTTAGTGCAGACTCAGCCTGCTTCAGTGCAGAGGCTGCATCCTCATTGTGGGGGCTGCTGTTAATGAACTCAACCGCTGAATTGAAGGCTGCAAGGGCATCCTCCTTTATTGCATTGGTTGCAGCTGAAAGCTGCAGGCTGAGGGATTCTGCTTCGGAAAGCATTTCAGGGGAGTAGCCTTTTTCAAGGCTGGAGCGCAGCCTGCTGAGCTTAAGCTTAAGGCTGTTGAGCTCTTGCTCTGTGAAGGGGGGAACATACCTTGCCTCAATAAGGTCCTGTTCAGGGACAGGTGAAAAAATGCCCTCAAGGAAACCAATGCCCTGGGAAATTCCTTCAATTTTTTCCCCAAGCACTGAAAGCCCGCTGCCGGAATTGGCGTCAGAAGGTGTTTCCTCCAGGAGCAGCGGCTGGGCAGTTTCATGCACCAAAACAGCAAGGAACAGGGGCTGGGTTTGCTGCAATGGAAGCAATCCAGTAAGGGAAAAGGCTATTTTTCCGTTGGGCAAAGCGCTAAATTTGAGCTTTTTCCCCTCAAAGTCAAGCAATTCAATGCCCTCAATGGCTGTTTCATCCAATTCAATTGGCAGAATTAAATCAACGCTGTTCAGGGGCAAGGGCAGCCTGTTGGTGATTAAAATCTCATAAGTATACATAACTTTGTTGTCTGCCTGCACAGTGCTCCGCAGAAGAGAGGACCTTATTTGAATTGGGCTTTCCACAGAGAAAAGGATTTTTGCAGTTTCCCCCTGGAAGCAGTTCTCAAGGGAAAAGGAAATTTCTGAATTGTTTTGGGAAAAGGCAAGGCTTTTCCCACTGCTGTAAACCTGCACATTGGAAAATGAAAGGGCATTTGAGTCAATGAGCTTTGCCCTTAACTGGAGTGAGGGCAGGGCCTGCAAGCACTCAATGTCAAGGGTTTTCTGGAAAAGGGCCTGCCCTGAATTTGCTGAAAGGATTTCAAGGCTTTCCTTCAATGAGTAAAGCCTTGAGGTGGAAAAGCTTGCCCTTGTTTCCCCAAGGGGGAAGGAGGAAAGGTCAAAGAAAATTTTATTGTTGGACTGCCTTGCCCCTGAAACATTCTCCGAGGAGGAAAGCACGCTTCCAAGCGGCTGCCCAAAGTCAAGGGTGAGGGTTAAAGGCCCTGGGATTTCAGCAAACAGGTTTCTGAAGGAAACACCTACAAGCTCTGTTCCTGAGGGAAGCTGCTCAAATGAAAGGAGGGCATTCTTCTCTGCAAAGGAAGCAATTGAAGTTAGCGCTGTTTCGCCCAGGGAAGAGGAAAATTCAGAGAGGGAATCCTGCAGTTCAGGAAGGACTGGGAGGGCCTGTTCAAAAACAATTTCGCCGTTTGAAAAAAACTTTTCAAAGTCCTTGAAGCCTGATTCAAGGCTTTGGATTTTTGAATCAGGCAGCACTGACTTGTCCATTGAATTCAAAAGCTGCATTGCATTAAGCAGGTGTTCAGAGCTTGAATGCTTTTCCAACAGCCCTTTGAGGAGGGCATGCTCTGCAAGGTATTGCCCAAGGCTCCCCTTTAGGGTGGAGCAGTTCCTCTCAACTGCCGCAATGTCTTCATAGGGCTTTGGAATGCTTTTCAGGGAGTGGAAGCGCATAATGAAACCATCAAAGTCAATTGAGCTCTGGCTGCTGCCGAGGACTTTTTCAAGGAAGGATAAGCATTCACCAAGTGAAAGCTGCTCCTGCAGCTGGTATTCCTCAAAGTCCTGAAGTGAAAGCTCAAACTTTGAGAATTCCTCAACTGCCTCCCTGCAGTAGAAAAGCCTTTGCCCTGTTTCCTCCGCAGACTGGAACTGCTTGAGCTTGAAAATGGCTCTTGCCCTGAGGTCAGCTGCCTGCAGGAAGTTGGATTCAGGCAGGGCAGCCTCATTCAGCCTTTTCTCGGCAAGGGAAAGCCTTTCATTGCACAGCACGAGAAGGCCGTCAAGTGCCTCGCTGTTAAGGTATGCGAGGTTTTCAAGCAGCAGGTCTGCCTCATAATTGAATTCCTTCAGGGCACTTGTCCTTGAGCCAAGTGAAACTTGGGAGAGGTAATCCTGCTGCGAGAACCCAATAAACCTTTCCCTGAGGGAATTGAGTTTCTGGATTCCCTCCTGCCTCAGCTCTGAAAGGTCCTGGATGCTGTACTTCTGCGAGGAAACAGTGCTTGCCTGCCCAAGGCCAGAGTAAAGCCCCTGGAAAAAGTTTGCATCAAAGGATGCATAGTGCTCTGAAAGCAGGCTGCCAAGGCTTTGGGATGCGGCAGCAAGCTTTTCAGGAACCTGGTTCTGCAGTTCGGCATTGCGCTGCTCCAGGTCAAGCCTGTGCAGGGAATCGCTTTTCAATACAAGGGAAAACTTTTGCAAAGCGCTGTTGTTTTCCCCCATGAACTGGCTGTAGCTCTGGAGGAATGGAAAGGCTGGAAAGGACTCAAGCCGTGAAACAGCCTCTGAAACCTTGGTGAAGCTGTTGAAGTAGGAAATTAATGGCGGAATCACTTTGGAGAGGAAAGGGATTGAAAAGGAAGCCTCGGCATATGAGCCAGCCTCTGCCTTGTAGCTTTCAAGAAGGTCAAGCGCGCCCACTTCAGCAACAAGGTTTACCCCAAAGCCAGTGCTTGAGGCAAGGCTTTGGAATTCTGCGCTCTGGGTTAAGTAAAAGCAGGCATAGCTCTGGCCGGAGCAGGCGCCTGAGGAAAGGCCATTGAGGTTGCTGCTTATAAGGATGAAATCGTTGAAGAGGGGCTCCTCCTTCATCAGGGAAATTTCCTCACTCTCCAAATCAGACTCCTCAAGCAGCAGGATTGAGAAGCTTCTCCTTGAAGCGGAATCGCTGAACTCAAACGCCTTCTGCAAATTGTGCATCAGCAGGTTAAGCCTGTCAGGCAGTGCCTGAATGTTTGCCCTGGAATCGCAGATTGAATGAATTTCGGAAATGTTTGCCCTTGCCTTGTTGAAGTAAAGCCAGCTCAGGGCAGCATCGTTCTTGTAGTGGTATAGCTCAGACTGCACTCCTGAGCTGAAAACCGCAGCATCAAAACCGAAAAGGCCCATTTCAATGAGGGAGAAGCACTCCTCTTGTGTTTTGCACTCTGGAACAAAGGCATAGCCCTTTGAGGTTAGGTCAAGGCATCTCAGCCTGTTCTCTGCACTCATCTCCTGAATGCAGCCGCTGGAAAGGAAGAGCAGGAGAAATGCCGCAGGGAGAATGGCCCTTTGCATAGGAAAAAAGCCGGGCTGAAAACGTTTTTAAAGAAAGGGAAAAATTCGGCGAAGAACGAAACATTAAATAACATGGCCTCAGAAATATTATCTATGGCAGCAGGGAAAAAATCAAAAAAGACAGCATGGAAAAAAGGCAGGAATGCAGTAAGGTCACTGAGGACAAAGCGCGCTGTATTCAGGCTGTCCGACAGCAATGCAGTTCAGAAAGCAGCACTTTTCGGCGGAGGCAGCGCAGCATACTTTGGGGTTCTGGCAAGCGCTGCAGGCCACAAAAAGTACGGGATTCCAGCGGCCGCAGCAGGGGCAGCAGTCTTGGGGGCTTTCTGTGCGCTTATGCGCAAGGGCAACGAAGCAATTGAAAGCATTGACGCTGACATCATTGGAAGGCCAGCGCTTGCAAAAAGGGCCTTTGGAAAATTAAGCACAAAGGAAAGGGAAGGGCATATGGCCATTGCAAACATCCCGCACTTGACAAGCACAGAACTTGAATACTATTTCAAAACTGCAAAGGCTGAAGGGAAAACAGATGTTGAAAGGGGCTTCAAGAATTTCAGGAACTTCAGGATTTTCTCAAGGGAAGAGGTTGAGCAGTTAAGGAAGGAATGGAGAGCAGTAAAGAGCAGCCCCAAGGCCTTTCAAAAATTGGAAAAAAAGCTATTTAGGATGGCAGGGGAAAAAAGGGAAATTGTAGGGTGCGCGGCAGCCGAGCCAGAGCTGACATCCATTATTTTCAACGAGCTTTTGCCACCAATAGGGAAACTTGACATGCAAGGAAGGCAGGCCGCAATCCGATCCATTCAACAGGCAACAGTGCTTCCTGAAGGCGCAGCACTGGAGTTAACAGGAAAAAGCCTAAAAGGGCAGCCAATAAAAATTACGCTTACAAGGACAAGGGGCAAGCACTGGGACATGAGGAAAATAATTGCAAAGGGCAAAAAATAAAATAACTTTTCCCGGAATTATCTTTTATGAGCGGAGAATTTTCAAGTGCTGATGCAAAGAAGCTGGTTTCGCTTGCAAGGAAGAGCATTGAATACTATTCTGCAGCAGGCCGGTTTTTATCTGAGCCGTGCGAGGAGAAAAAGTTCCTGGAAAAGCGGGGCGTTTTTGTCACTTTGCACACATTCCCTGAAAGGGAATTAAGGGGTTGCATTGGCTTCCCATACCCTGTGAAACCACTGTGGAGCGCGGTCATTGAGGCAGCAGCAGAGGCAGGCTTCCACGACCCGAGGTTTGAGCAGGTCAAGGCAAGCGAAATGGAGAAAATACTTGTTGAAATAAGCATTCTCACCCTGCCGGAGAAGGCAAATGCAGGGGACTTGCCTGGAAAAATTGAAATCGGAAAGAACGGCCTGATAGTGAAAAGGAAATACAGGTCAGGGCTTTTGCTTCCGCAGGTTGCAGCAGAGGAAGGCTGGGATGCAGAAACCTTCCTGGAGCACTGCTGCATCAAGGCAGGCATTCCAACAAACTCCTGGAAGCTCAAGGGAACAGACACATTCAAGTTCCAGGCGCAGGTTTTCTCTGAAAAGGCGCCAAAGGGCATTGTTGAAGAAGCTTAGGGAATTAACTGCACAGCCAAAAAGGCTCAAGAAACCAATAAATTGGCTGGCACTGCTAAAAAAATAGCTCTAATCAACGCCCTGGCACTGCTAAAAAGGGCAGGGCATTAGCCAGCAGCCTAGCACTGCTCAAGCTGGTACTCGCAAGCTCTCTTTGAATTGTCGCAGTCAACAAAGCGCTCGTCAAGGACAGCGTTCTGCTGAAGGCACCTTGTGTACTTGTCAGTAACGGTTTCGCCGTAGAGGGGTTCAATGTAATAGTGCTGGAGGATGGCGCCAGCGGCAAAAATAACTACAATTGCAAGCATTAGGAGAACACGCTTCCTTGTGAAAAAGGGCCTGCCCTTCCTCTTCCTCCTAGGCTGCTCCTCATCATCAACATCGTCCAAAGACATGGGAACCAACACTATAATGGCTTAAGTGGTTTTAAAGCTTTTCTGGAAACAGGCTAAGAAATGGTTATAGGGCCAGAGCAAGTGATTACAACAGTTTTATCTTGGTTAGAGTAATCATTGTAATTCATCTTGATTCTACCAAAGGTATGAGTTTTGGCTGAACCTGCATTTGGAATTAAATTAATCTCCATACCACTTTGAACAGTGATTGGGCAACCAGGTACAGTTGACGCGAAAGCTTCACTTCCAACACAACTTATGTTTGATAGATCCCCCCCAGTGAGATTTTGAAGCTTTATTGTTCCAAGTGAATCTGAAATTGAACCATAGGACTCAAGATTGCTTGCCTTTATCATTATCTTTGCGGGGTCACTGCTGCTGCACACCACACTAGGACCAAGCGGTGAACTAACAATGAATACAAGCACTCCAACAACAATTGCCCCAACAATTAAAATAAAGCCAAGGACAGCAATAATTAAAACCACCAGTACGGCTGATGAAGTTCCGCTTCCCCCTCCCTCTGCATCCCTTACATTCTTTCTGTAAACAAGAGCATAGTAGAGGAAAGAGGCAATCCCGCTCACAAAAACAAGGAGCAGGGCCCAGACAATCTTGTCCTTTAATGGCCTTTTGATTAGGTCAACAACCATCCAGATCCAGAGGACCATGCCGCCGAAAACAGCTATTAGGAAAAGAAGGGGAATGATAATGACTATAGGGCCGATGTCTGCAGGAGCAAACGGAAGCGCAAAAACAGAGGCAATTGCAAGCAAAAGGCAAAGCAGTATTGCCCCAACAAAAATGTCGCCAAGCCTCATAACAGGAATAGTAAAAGCTTTTCGAGTATAAAAGGCTTTCTCAACTGGGCTTTATCTTCAAATTGCCTTTCTTCTTTGAAAGAAGCACCACCCTGCTTGGCTTGCTTTCGTCCACTAGATTATAGCCCAGGTGCTTATTAATTTTTTCGGCAAAGGCCATTACATCACTGTGCAGGGGCATGTTCCCCATTTGAAGGCGCTTCCTGCTGTAGCCAACAAACATGTAGCCCTTTACCTCAACAAAGTCTGGAGAAGCTCTTTCAATGAGGTCAGCGAATTCTTTTTCGTTTGACATGTTCCTGCCTTTAATGGCTGTAATCCTGATTGCTTTCCTTGCCTTGAGTGAGGGCAGCAGTTCAAGGGTCTGGTTCAAAAGCTGCCAGCTGCCCTTTACCAGGGGAGCATTGACTCTCTTGTGCATTTCCTCACTGGCTGCCTCAAGGGAAATGTACAATTGGGTTGGCATCTCCATTTTGGAGAGAACCTCCGGGTGCAGGCCGTTTGAAACAAGGAAGGTTGTGAAGTGCCTTTTGTGGAATTCTTTAATCAATTCAGAAATTTTTGGGTAGAGGGTTGGCTCTCCTGAAAGGGAGATGGCTGCATTGTTCGGGTTGCTTGCCTCCCTCAGCTTTTTCTCCCCAATCTGTTCTTTGAATTCGCCATACCCGGAAAGGAGGACGCGCTGCTGCTTCACCGCCTCGTCAATTATTTCAGCAGGTGAATCAAATTTTTCAGGAAATTTCTGGAAAGTGGTCAGTGGGCGCCAGCAGAAAACGCAGTTCTGGTCGCAGAAGGAAACGCTTGGGGTCATTTGAAGGCAGCGATGTGATTGAATACCGTAGAAGCGCTGCTTGTAGCATGGCCTGCCCTTGTAGATTGCAGACTTTGTCCAATGGCAGAGCTTTACAGCGCTGTGCCCAAACAGCTTGTACTGCTGCCTTTTGAACATTGCAATCAGTTCTTGGGGAAAATACTCTTCTGCATTGTGCATAATGGAAAATTGCATGGAAAATTCTTTAAAAAGGTCTTTATGTAGAAGCGCTAAAAAATGGAAAGATTTATAAACAAGTTCGCCTTTTTTATCTTACAAGTAATGCAAAGGGTGAGAATGGGGTGTACAAATACACAATAGCAAGGCAGCTTGCAACAAAAAAGGTCATTACAAACAGGGGCGAAGAAGTGGGAAAGCTTAGCGATTTGCTTGTAAACGAGCAGACAGGGGAAATAGAGCACCTAATGGTTGAGCTGGACAGGGAAAGCAAATTCCTTAAAAAGCTCGGCCCAAAGGACAGGATTGTGCAAATCCCATACAGTGCAGTGACAGCAGTCAGCGATGTCTTCATTGTTGACGAAAGGGAAATAACAAGCAGCGAGTAAAAGCAGTCCCTGCATTAAATTCTTTCTTCTTCTTTCAATTTTACTACAGCCCTGTATTGCTTAAGGTTCAAATCCAAAAGCAAGGGGAACTGTTTTTTTAACTTATACATAATATCTTTTTCCTGCTTTTTTTCCTGCAAAAGGGATTTTGCCCCTGCAATAAGCCCTGAAACCTGGCTGTAATTTGAGTAGATTGCGTTTGCCTTTGCCCTGTTGAGCTCAATTGCATTCTGCAGCTCCTTTATTGCCAGCTTCTGCCTTTCAATGCTCTTCCCAAGCTGGGCCTTTTTCTTATCAAGGGCAGGCTGCCTTTCGCCTGCGCCTGAAAAGCTTTGGGTTAGGGCTGAATCAATTGCATTGTTCACTGAGGGCAGGGCCTGGGTTGGGCTTGGGCCAGGCAACTGGACTGGAACAAGGATTGCTTCGCCCTCCTTTTCCATAATGCCTGGCTTGCATTTCTTCAAATCAACTGAGTAAAGCTGCTTGACGGCTGAAGCCAGCTTTGAAAGCTGGGCTTCATTTAGGGCAGGGGCACTTGTGCCTTTTTCAATGCCCGCTATTTCAAATGCAGCCTCTGCAAATACTGGGGCAATATTCACAGCACTAATCAATGACCTGATTGCATCAGCATTGCTCTCGGAAAAGGCCTTCTTCAAATGGCCTGGGGAAATTTCCAATGGGCTAATGCCCTTGCTGCTTGGAAACCTGTAAGGCTGGCCCTTTTTAAGAATTCTGTCCTTCCACTGCTCCTTCCTGTAAGCGGAAAGGATTTGCATTTCCCTGTCAAGGAGCAGGAGGTTGCCCTTTGCAAAAAGCTCCAAAACCAAAAAGAAATCCTGGAATTCAAGCAATGCAATCCTGTCAAAGCCGTGCTGTTCCAAGGACATTATTCTCTTGTTGCGCAAGTGCTTCCGCAGAAAAGCGCCATAGCCGCTTGTTTGGTGCTTTGCAGGGAAGGAATAGGATGTAATGAAGAACGCGCTTGGGCAAACAATCAGGTCCTTGGAACCCTGCCTTGTCTGGAGCTTGAGCTTGAGCCAGCCCTTTTCAAGCTCCTGCACATTTCTGAGCATGGTGCCCGCTACCAAGGGCTTGAGCTCTGCAATCTGGTAAGCCAAGGTCAGGTTTGGGATTTGCATTTTGAACCGGAAATAATTAAGGGCGGAAATTGATTTAAAGGCTTTAACATTGCACTTTTTGCCCCAAGAAGGGAAGCCGGGATTAGCAAAAAGCCCCAATATTTTCAAGTGCTTCAGTATTATGATGGGGCAGGTTCCAAATGAGGCGCAAGCTGAGAATGCGCAATATATTTAAATAACTAATTAGTTATATAATTAGTTAGGTGATTGTTTTGGCTAAGCAGGTTGTTTTGTCTTTGGAGGACAAGTATGATGAGAAGCTGAGGAGGCTTGCAAAGGACTTGTACAATGGGAAAAAGGGGGCAATGTCAGAGGTTGTTGAGAAAGGCCTTGACCTGGTTGAGGAAGAAAGCAGGCGTGATGAGGCTTACAAAAAACTTTTGAGGAAAGTAAGGAATGCTGGGGCGGTTGGCATTGGAAAATTCAAGCGAGAGGAAGCCTACGCAAGATAAAATGCTTGTGGATTCCTGCATTCTTGTTTACCTGGTAGACAAGACTGAAAAGGGGAAGCATGAAAAGGCCAGACAATGGTTTGAGACAATTAGGTGGGAAAAAAACTATTTTGTTTCAATTCAAAACCTTCGGGAGTATGCAAACATTTCCCTTAGAAAAACCGCGCTTCCAGCAGGCGAAATAGTTGAAAACATATCTCTTTTTTCAGAAACATTTAACACGGTTTTTGACAGAGTGGAAGACATTACTGCCGCGATTGGGCTTGCAGGAACTAGGGGAAAGCTTTTCTGGGACGCGATGCTTGCAGCCACAATGCAAAGGCACGGAATCAATACGATTTTGACAGAAAATACAAAAGACTTTAAGAAATTCAAGGAAATAAAGGCAACTAATCCGCTGGAATGAAAAAGGAGTTTATTTCAAGTACTTCAGCATTACTTTCACGAGCTTTGGGTGCCTTACCAGCTTTTTTGCAACCATCTTGGCTGAGCCAACCATGTCAGCCTCAGCAAGCTTCATTACGTCTTCCCCGGAAATGCTTTTTGCAAGGGTTTCAAAGTTGTCGTCGCTCAGCTCCTCAAGCATGTGCCTCTGCCTTAAGAGCTTCTGTAGGTTTTTCCCCCTTGTTTTATACCATTCAGCAGTGTACTGCTTCAGGAAGGAATGCGAGAAATCATTCCTCTTGAGGGCTTTCAGGGCAACCTCGCTTGCAATGTCTGCCGCCTCCATTGCAATCCCCATGCCCCCCCCATGGATTGGGTTTACCTGGTGGGCTGCATCCCCTATTACAATAAGGTTGTCTGCAGTCATCTCCTCCAAAAAGCCACCAACAGGAATTGTCCCAGCGTTAACCTCAATGATGCTGCCATTGCGCAGGCCTGGCTTGCTTTCAATAAAGCTGTCAAGGTATTCTTTTGCTGTCTTGCGCTCTGCAGCTGCAATGCCAATGCCGACATTTGCATGGCCCTTTCCCTTTGGGAAAATCCAACAGTAGCCGCGCGGTGCAATCTCCTTCCCAAAGAAGAGGTTTATGTAGTTTGGGTTTTGGAAGGAAATGTTGGCCATCTCATACTGGTAGCCTGAATCAATGTCCTTAAGCGAAATTGCGGTGTTAAGGCCGAGCTTTCTTGCAGCAAGGGCCTCAGTGCCGTCAGCTGCAATAACCAAAGGGGCAGAGTACTGTGTTTCAATGCCCTGCTCTGTGCAGGAAACAATTACTTTCCCATTCTTCCTCTCAAAGGAGTGGGCATAGCACTTTGTCTTAATCAGGGCATTAAGCTGGGCTGCCTGCTTTGCAAGCTCCTTTTCAAAAATCCTGCGCTCAATCACATAGCCTGAAACCTTGTTGAACTTTATTTCAACGCACTTCCCGCTCGGGGCATAAAGGGCTGCACCGTATATTGGCTGAAGGCACCACCTCTTGTCAGGCTTTATGCCAAGCCTGTTCATCCAGGCAAGGCCAAGGCCCTCCCCACACCTTTTTGGAACGCCGATCTCCTGCTTTTTGTCAACGCACAAAACGCGCGCTTTTCCTTTCGCAAGCTTTGCGGCAGCCCTCAGGCCGGCTGGGCCTGCGCCAACGATTATAACATCAAACTCCTGCATTAAATTCACTTCTTCTCCCTCTTTATTTTGTCTGCAAGCATTTCCCCTGCAACAACCCAGTTTTCCTTAGGGGCATCACTGAAAATTATTGTAACCCATTCCTTGGGAATGTGGTTTTCCTCAAAGGCCTTGAGCAAGGACTTTGCAAGGCTTTCCTTCTCCTTTGGGGTTTTTCCCTCCAGCAAGTCAATTTTTACAACAGGCATGAAATTCACTTCTCAATTTTCATTGCCCCAGCAGGGCAGATTCTGACGCAGGCAGAGCAGTTGGTGCACTTTTCTTTATCAATGGAGATGTGCGTTTCCCTGAGTTCAATTGCCCCAGCAGGGCAGACAATGAGGCAGCCTGCGCAGTAGCAGCACTTTTTCTCATCGTTAACTGCAGCCATTTCAAAAGCCATTTCCTGAAATGTTTTAGAAAAATAGGTTAAAAAAGGGTTTTAAACATTCTTCTTTCAGTGAAAAAAAGATGTGCCTGGCAATTCCCGGAAAAGTGCTTGAATTAAGGGAAAAGGAGAGAAAAGCCCTTATTGAGCAGCCTGGCTCAAAGAGGATTGTCTTCAACGCAATTGATGCAAAGCCAGGCGAATATGTCCTGGTGCAGCAGGGATTCATAGTTGAAAGGATTTCAGAAAAAGAGGCAAGGCAAGCGCTGGAGGTGCTTGAAAATGGCTAGGCTGCCAAAGAAGAGGAACGCAGGGAAAAACGTGCAAAGGGTTGTTGTTAGGAGAGTAAAGCCCCAGGTGCCCCCTGGCCTGAAAAAAAAGCTTAAGAGAGCATATGGAAAGGAAAAGCCAAGGCCTGGGCAGATTCTTGACGGGCATGCTTAAAGCCTAAATTCCTGCAAGAGTTCTATCAGTGAATTTCTTCAAATTCTTTAGGGAATCCTTGGAGATTGATTCAATTGCGCTGTTCCAGTGCACTGTGATTAAATCCTTTGGTTTTAGACCAAGGCTGAACTGGTTCTGGACTGTTTTGATTTTTTCCCTGAGCTTTAATTCGCCTGACTCTGAAATCAATTCAATTCCCTTGACCTCGACTCCTTTCTTGGAGAGGGACTTAACCTCAGCCCACTGGATTAGGCAGCTTGAAAGGTTTTGCACAAGGGGCTTTACATCTGGGTTGATGAAATTCACATAGAGAACGTGCATGCTGTGGTGGGGCAAAAGCCCTTGAGGCAACCCGCTTGCCTTGCGCTCTGCAATGCTTTTTGGCATGCCGTGCTTTGCAAATGAAAGGATTGTTTCCTGCGTTTTTGAATGAGGAATGTTTTCAAGGAGGGAATTGCCAACCCAGTAGGCTTCAATTACTTCCTGGGAGAATGGTTCAAGGCTGTTTGCTTCTGCAATAAGCTCAAGGTAGGGGAACATAGCGTAGAATTCTGAAAGAAGCCCTTTTGTTTTGGGGACAAGGGCATCTGAAGGGGTTGAAAGGAATTCCTGGAAGGACTGCCAGCTTTGCTTTGGCCCGCAGTATCCAAGCTGGTTTGGCGGCAGAGAGTAAAGGCATGCCTTGCGCAGTGCATCAAGCTCTGTCTGCTGCAATTGAAAGGCCCCTTGTTCTTGCCATGCGCAGGAAAAAGCCAAAGCCCACAATCAGGAAAATCCCTGAAAGGGTTAGGAGCAGGGCAAAGCCCTGGATCAGAGTAATTTCTTTTCCCAAAAAGACAAAGGAGAGAAAAACAGTAATTGGCTGAGCCAAAAGCAGGACTGCTGTTGCCTTGTGCAAGGGCAGGTGCTTCAGCCCAGAGTAGAAGGTGAAGACATAGGCAAACAGGAATGCGCTTGTTAGCAGAACCCAGTAGGATTGTTTTAAGGAAATGGCCAGAATTGAAGAGACCTGGTTTGTTAATGCAAGGAATGCAAGGATGAAAACGCTTCCGAAGAACATTCTGGAAAATGCAACAATGCTCCCGCTCAGCTCACTGAGCACGCGCTTTGAAATTGTGTTTTCTGCAGCCCAAAGCATTGCTGCTATAAGAATCAGGGCTTCTGCAAAACCAAAAGAGGAAATGCTGAACAAAAGGAAGTTTCCTGCAATAAGAAAGGCTGCTGCAATTGCATAGGTTTTGCTTACCTTTTCCTTAAGGAAAAGTATTCCAAAGAGCGCTGCCCATATGAAGATTGTTTTGTGCAGGAAGCCTGCATTTACGGCTGTTGTCAATTGCAAAGCATGGAAGAACAAAAGGAAGGGGATGCTCCCGCCCAAAAGGCCTATTGAGGCAAGCTGCAAGAGCTGCTTCCTTGTAAGGGCTTTGATTGAATTAAATTCCTTCAGCAGAAGGATTGCCGAGAAAAGGAAAACGCTTACAACTGCTGCCTTCAGGAAAGTGAATGAAAAGGCGTTAAAGCCGCTTACAGCAAAATTGTTTGCAAAGATGCTTGCGCCGCTTACAACTGCGGTAAGGAATACCAGTGCAAGCCCTGTTTTCTCGCTCATGGTAAAGGATTAAAGTGATAAAGGATTAAAAAGATAGGTGTGGGCATGGAAGGAATAAGCAGGAAAAAAGGGCAGGGGGAAAACTGCCATGGAAACCAGCACCAGAAAAAATAAAAAAGGAGGAGGGCAAAGGGGATGAGGAAAATCTTTGTGGCAGGCAACCCGCTGGTGGAACAAGACAGCCTTGCGCTTGAAGTGGCAAGGGAATTGGAGGGCAAGCTTAAGGGAATTGGGTTTGAGGAGATTGAGGATGTTGAAGGCTTGGAAAAAGAGAAAGACTTATACATAATGGATGTTGCCTTTGGAATTAAAAAAGTGGAAATTGTGACAGATTTGGAAAAGCTTGAAACAGTAAATGCTGTTTCAGGCCACGACATTGACCTTGCAATGGAGCTGAAGCTCTTGCAGAAAATCGGCAGGCTTGGGAAAGTGCACATAATTGCAGTGCCTGCAAATTACACTGTGGAAAGGGCAGTGAGGGAAGCGAAACAGCTTTTGAAGAGAATCAGCCCCTGAAGGAAAAGTAGAAAGGGAAATTGGCAAGGGAAAACCAGGCACTGAAGGAAAAGCAGGCAAGGGAAAAATCAGCCCCTGAGGGAACGCCACACAACAAGCGCTGAAAGTGCACACCCTAAAAGGAATGCCCCAAAGATTGCAAAGGCTGCACCAGCCATTCCATGCACTGGGACAAGGGCAAGGTTCAGTGCAATTGAGGCAATGAAAACAGCAAGGGAGAGGAGCATTGCCCTTGAAGGCTTTCCAATTGCAAACAAAACAGCGGTCAGGAAAAAGAACAGCGCTGTGAAAATCCCTGAAAGCGCAAGTATGGACAAGGGGAGCACAGCAGGAAGGTAAGAGCTTGAAAAGAAGAAAACAATCACCTGCTCTGAGAAAATGTAAAGCAGGAATGCAATGAGGAGAATTGCAGCAAGGAAATACTTCAAAGCGGAAAGGAGTTTTCGCCTGGTTTTTTCCCTGGGCTCATTGGAGAAAGAGCCTGAAATTATGGGAAACAAGGCACTTACAAAGGCGTAAGAGAAAAACAGTGGGAGCCTGCTTAACTGGAAAGCAGCATTGTAAAAGCCAGGCAACTCGCTTGCAAGGAGGAGTGACTTCACAGAAAAAAGCCCTGCGCTGGCAGAAAACTCAAACAAAACCCTTGAAACTGTAACAGGCAGGGCAAACTTAAACAGGGCAATTGAGCTGAAGCTTTCAGAGCGCTTTGGGAAGGAGGATGCAAGCCCGAAGAAAAGGGCAGCAAAGGCTGCAAGCGCAAACCCGGCTATTGCGCCAAAAAGCGAAAATCCAAAGAGAACAAGGCTTATTACAAGCACTGCCTTTGCAATTGAATAGGAGACTGAAACAAGTGCCTGCTTCCTGTATTTCCTAAGGCCGTTGAAAAAGCCTATGAAAACAGGGTAGAGCGCAAAGCCGGGTATAGCCAAAGCGCTCAGCTGGATTAGGGGGGTGAGAGAAAGGTCGTTCAGGAGAAGCGCAATCAAAGGGGCGGACAGAAAGTAGAGAAACGCAATCCCAATTCCAAGGAGAAGGCCGAGCTTCAGGGCAGCCTTTTTAATGGCTTCGGCATTCTCAGGGGCTGCAGAAACAAACCTGCTAACGGCTGCGTGCAAACCGCTTAGAAAAATTATGTTCAGAAGCATTAACATTGAAATTACAATGCCATAAGAGCCGTAATCAACAGGGCCAAGGGACCTTGCCAAAAAGAAATTGACAGCATAGCTTGAAAGCCCGAAAATGACCTGGGCAAGAAGCAGGGCCATTGCACCAAATAAAAAAGGTTTTCGCATCCCTCTTTATAGGGGAGAAAAGCAATAAATAGGAATTAGGTGAATTCTTGATTCCGGAAAAGAAAGGATGGGAAAAAGGTTGTGGTGAAAAGGAAATGCTTGATTTCAGTGTGGTGATTCCAGCAAGGAACGCGGAAAAAACAATTGGCAGGTGCATAGAAACAGCGCTTGCACAAAACTACAAAGGGAAATATGAAGTAATAGTGGTAGACAACGACTCAAAAGATGCAACAGCTGAAGCGATAAAGAAATTTCCGGTAAAATACCTGTTCTGCAAAAAAAAAGGGGCAGGAGCAGCAAGAAACTTGGGCGTAAAAAACGCAAAAGGAAAAACAATAGCATTCCTTGACAGCGACAGGTTCCCGGAAAAAAACTGGCTGGAAGAAGCAGGGAAATTCTTCAAAAAAAATAAGGGAAACATAGCAGCAGGGAAAATAAAACTGGAGCAAAACACGCTAGTAAAAAAAACACTCATGGAAATAAAAATGGACCAAAAGCTGTTTGCAGAAACTGGTTTTGGGTTAACCTGCAACATGTTCATAAAAAAGAAAACATTCCAGAAGCTTGGCGGCTTTGACGAAAGGCTTGCAGTAACAAGCGAGGACCTTGAGTTTGGCGAAAGGGCTTTTTCAATCGGTGAAAAGACAGCATACCTTGAACATGCCGTGGTAAAATACAAGCCAAGGCAGCTGCACCTCTACTTCAAGAACGAGTTCAGGAGGGGCAGGGCATTAGCGCAGCTCAATTTCCTGCGGAAAAAGGCATTGGATTGCAGGCATGAAAGGATAGACAGGGGGGCCCTAATTGCAAAGAAGTTTCTCGGGGGCAAGGGCAAGGGGGCTGTTGAAATTGGGATGTTCCTGGCAATAGCCCTTGGCACAAAGGCAGCCTGCTATGCAGGGCAGGCATTTGAAACAGCTCTACTTGCAGCTGACAGCAGAAGAAGGGCAAAGCTATTGGGCTGAAAGCACAGCATCAGCATACCTTGACCAGCTGAGGTCTTTCTTCATAATCTGAATGTTTTTCCCGAAATCCTGCCTCGAGCTGAAAAATTTTTTTATAGCAAGCGCAAGCTCCTTTGGATTGCTTGGCTCTGCAAGAAAGCCTGTTTTGCCATCCTCAACAGCTTCACCCAGGCCGCCAACGGATGCGGCAATAACAGGCTTGCTGAAGGAAACAGCGATCTGAATTATGCCGCTCTGGGAAGCATACCTGTAAGGCACAACCACAGCATCTGCAGCTGAAAAGAAAAGGG
>JAFGDB010000001.1 GCA_016932355.1 Candidatus Iainarchaeum sp.
GGAGCCACCTGAATTAAGCTGCTTTCTGGAATTTGAAGGCCTTTTTGGATTTCTTGTATTTGGCATTGAATCACTTTCCCCTTCTTGGCCTGCTTATTTTTGGCATTTTCCTGGTTTTAACCTTTATTCTGGGCATTCTCTTGCGGGTGAAAACATATTCACGGACATCTCCGGTTGCGGTCTGCCTTAAAACCCCTGCCCTTTCAAGCTTGTCCATAAACCTTGCGCCAGGAACTGTAAACCTTGCAATCAGCACAGAGTTCTTTCCGTCCTTCCTGCGCATCCACCTAAACAGTGAACGGGCAGGGCTTTCCCCCTTCTGCCTTACATAGTGAAGGTTTGTGCTTGATTTTGCAGCATTTGCATGGTGAAACCAGAGGTAGCGCTTGCCGCTGGCCTCCCCTTTAACACGGTAATAAAGCACGCTCATTGGCTTTCCGTTTGCAAGAACCGCAAGCAAGCGCATGTCATTTCTCGCTTTTCCTGGCTTGAACCAGCTTGGCTTCACAGGCATTACACTGCTTATAACCCTGCAAGCGCCCTTAATCAGTTTTCTCTTCCCCAGGCCAGAAAAGCTTAAACTCTTGCCATTTGGGCTTTTCCATGAAGCCATGTCAACAAGCTGGAAATTGACTCTCTCCATAAAAGAATTAGGGCTTTTGGCTAATTAAATATTCCCCTTTAGGGGGTTAGCCTTTAATTGCATCCTTGCGCAGAGGCTTCCTCCCGCAGGTTTCACGCTCAGGGCAGTAGCCAAGCCTGTCGCAGATAGGGCCACAGGCTTCAAAAAGCAAGGGGGCAGCTTCCTTGCATAATTTGAACATGGCTTCTGCAAGGCAGCGGATTTCCCACTGGGCCCTAACGCACAATCTCCTTTCAAAGAAATTGTAAAGCGAGCGCGTGTTCATTGTAACAATGATGCGGGTTTCGCACGCGTTTGGCAGGACAAAGCGCGCGTCCTCTGCAGGCACTTCTTTCAACAATTCCTCGTATGCCTTTTCGCTCTGCCCCATGGATTCATTGAATTTTTTAAGGGAATTTTCATTTGATTTTACCTTTGGCGGCACAATGAAGTTGAAGCCTGTTTCCTTCACATAGCGTTGTGATTGCTGTGAAAAACTCGCGATTCTGTGGCGAACAAGCTGGTGGGAACAAGCGCGGGAGATGCCCTCAATTGCAAAGGTAAAGGAAGCGTGCTCCAAAGGGGACATGTGCCCCTCCTCTGTAAGCCTTTTGAGAAGCTTTTTGGCGTATTCTGGGCTTACCTTTTGCTTCAGCTTTTCAATGTCAATGCCTGCATAGCACATGTGGGCAGCAGTTGCAGCTGTCTCGCCAGGCTTTGGGGTAAAGGCCAGCATTTCCACCTTCAGCTTTGCTTCGGGCATTTCAATCAATTAAAAAGGGGGTGGAATTCAATTAAATAACTTTCTTAGAGCAGGCAAAGCAGGCGGGAATTGAATTAAATGAATTTCTTTGGCATTGCAGGGGCTTGGAATTCAATTAAATAACCTTTCTTTTGCAATTAATCCATGGCGGGAACAAAAGTGGTATTCTTTGATGCAGGCGGCGTGGTGCTGAAATGCAACTACTGGGATTTTCTTGAAGAGGCAGAAAACAGGGTTGGAATTGCACCAAAAATGGGTAAGCATAGCGCTGCAGTTTTTGACACAGAGCTTAATCTGGGGGAGGCAACAGTCAGGGAAGCGCTTGAAAGGATTTTCCCTAACGCCAGCAGGGGGCAGATGAAACAGCTCTTGCAAATATGGACAGGGGCATGGCCAACAGACTGGAAAATGGTTGAGCTTGTTAAAAAGCTGAAAAAGAATTACACTGTTGGGATGATTTCAAACAGCGATGAGCTGCACAGGAAAAGGCTTCTGAAGGAAGGGGTCTTGCAGCTGTTTGAAAAGCCAGTGCTAAGCCACGAGGTGGGGGTGATAAAGCCTGGCAAGGAAATCTTTGAACTTGCTTTGAAAAAGCTTAATGCCAAGGCAGGGGAAAGCATTTTTGTTGATGACATCCAGGAATGTGTTGAGGCAGCAGAAGAGCTTGGATTCAGGGCAATTCATTTTGAGAACAGAGGGCAGTGTGAAAAGGAATTAAAGAAGCTTGGAATTAAATTCTAGTTATGGAAATGAAGCAAATAGAGGAAAGGGCAAGAAGCTATTTTTTAAAGCAGGGCCACCACGGTTTTGACCACACGCTGCGCGTTAAAAGAATGGCCCTGAAGATTGCAAGGCAAGAAAATGCAGACTTGGAAGTTGTGGAAGCAGCTGCCCTGCTGCACGACATTGCAAGGGAAAAAGAGGATTCAGGCAAAATAGAGAACCACGCAGTGGAAGGGGCAGAGGAAGCTGGAAAAATTCTTGGAGAAGCGGGCTTTCCAAAGCAAAAAATTGATGCAGTGAAACACTGCATTTTGGTGCATAGGGCAAGCAGGGGATTAAAGCCTGGAAGCACTGAGGCAGCCATTCTGCAGGATGCAGACAGGCTTGATGTCTTGGGGGCAACAGGAATTGCAAGGACATTTAACAGGGCGGGGGCAATGAAGCAGGAATTGTACGATGCAGAAGAGGACACCAGTGAAAAGTATTCAGGAGAGGAAGAGGCGGCAATAAACCACTTAATCAGAAAATGCGTTAATTTTCTAAAACCGGAATCTTTTAACACAAAAACAGGAAGGGAAATTGCAAGGGAAAGGCATGAATTCCTGAAAGAATTTGTTGAAAGGTTTATAGCAGAGTGGAACGGTGAAAAGTGATGCCAGCGCGTTACCCCAGGCACGCAAAGGCATTTGCAAGGCCAATAAAGCTTGACAGGGCTGGCAGAAGGCAGCTAAGGCAGGGCTTTGCAGTGAGGAGATACGCCGGCAGCTTCAAAAGCAAGGGCCTGGAAGGAATTGAGCTTGCAAAGGCAATTGTAAAGGATGTTGCAAGCTTTGAGGAAATGCAGGTTTCGCATGAAAGGGCGCAAAGGCTCTGGGCAAGGAGAAGCGCAAACAGCATTATCAGGGCAAAGAAAGTGGTAAGGGCCAAATTCATTAATGGGGATTTGGGAAAGCACACCAATGTAATTCAGGGCTGCACAGACAAAACGCTTGCAGCAGTTGCAGCGCTCAGGGCAGCAGGCTTCAAGGTATTGATTGTAAGGGAAATGCTGCACACACAAGGAAAAATGATTTACAATGTGGGAAAAAGGTGGAAGGTGTTCATTGTTGACCCGGACGCAGAAGCAGGGCAGAGGTTCAGGGCAATGAGCGCAGAGGAAAAGAGAAGGGAAGCAGGCTTTATAAGGCACGGCATGTATGCAGAGGGGGCAAGCCTTGCAGAAATTGGCATTACCTCCTACAAAAACTTCTTCAGGTATGCGCCAAAGCACATAAGGGAAGGATAATATGGCAAGGAAAATTTATCCGCCGCATGGAAAGGTTTTTGAAAGGCCGATAAGGCTGACAAGAGAGGGTAGAAAACAAGTTGGAGCAACCAAGGAAATAAAAGCATATGTTGGGGGATTTCGGGCAAGGGGGTTAAAGGGACTTAAGCTTGCGCAGGCAATAATCAAGGATGTTCTCAGCTTTAGAAAAGTGGCTTTGAATTCAACAGAGGCCAAAGCAAATTGGGCAAGAAGAAGTGCAGAGGAGATAATTAAATCCAGAACTGTTTACTTGAACAAAGGGCTGGTAATGGTTGGTTGCACAGACAGGGCTATAGCAATGGCTGCTTCTCTGAGAGCTGCTGGGTTTCGGGTGGCATTTGTAAGAGCAGACTGCCATACTTATTTGAAATTGTGGCAAAATAACAAATTGTGGATTGTTAATACACTTCCAACACAAACCTACGGGATTAGGGAAATTAGTGAAAAGGATAAAAAACATGAAAATGATAGATGGGCAGCAAATGCTATTGGAGAGGGACCAAGCCTTGCACAAATTGGCATTAAGGGCCACAGGGAGTTCTTCAAATTTAGGGATAGAAGCGGAAAGAAAAAGCATTAACGAAATTCGCCCTTTTTGGTTAGTTTTTAAAGCATTTTCGAACCCTGATTCTTGCTATGCGCACCGTGATGAAGTTTGGAGGCAGCATTCTCTCAAAGGAGGAGGAGCTGCACAGGGTTGCAAAAGTCATAAAGGAGAGAAGGGCAAAAGAGGAGATTGTTGCAGTTGTTTCAGCCTTGAAGGGGATTACTGATTCATTGATTGATGCAGCATGCGCAGCCCTTGAAAATGGGGAAGGGATTGACAAGGCTGTTGAAGCTGCAAGGGAAACGCACTTGGGAATTCTCAAGGGAATCAGGGGAAAGGAGATAAAGGAAGAGGCTGAAAAAAAGGTTTTGGAGAAAATAACAGTTATTGAAAGGGCATTGTATGGAATAAGCTATTTGAAGGAACTAAGCCCGAGAAGCCTTGATTTGGTGCAGACAATGGGCGAGAGGATGAGCGCCCCAATACTTGAAGCATACCTGCGGGATAACGGCATTGAGGCAGTTTCCTTTGACGAGGCATTTATTGCAACAAACTCAGAGCACGGCCAGGGCCTTCCTGAAATGGAGGAAACAGGAAAGGCAATAGAGGAAAAGGTTGGAAAACTTATACATAATAAGGTTGCTGTTTTGCCTGGCTTCTTTGGAAAGGACAAAGGGCAGAACATTGTAAGCTTTGGAAGGGGGGGAAGTGATTTCTCAGCGGCAATTGTTGCCTCAAGCCTTGGGGCAAACGCACTGGAACTCTGGAAGGACGTTGACGGCTTTATGACAGCCGACCCAAAGATTGTGCAAAAGGCAGAGCTCCTCCCAAATGTAAGCTATGACGAGGCAGAAGAGCTCGGCTATTTTGGAGCCAAGATAATTTTCCCGAGGACTGTTCCGCCCCTGAGGGAGAAGGGCACTGAAATTGTTATCAAGAACATCCTAAGCCCTGAGAAAACAGGCACTGTTGTAAGCGGGAAAAGGGAGAAGCATGAAAGGATTGTAAAATCAATTGCAGTCAAGAGAAGCACTGCAGCCATTACCTTGAGGAGCCCTGCATTTGTAGGGCAGGCAGGCATACTTGAAAAGATTTTTTCAGCAATGGCTGATGTATGCGTTAGCGTTGACCTTGTTGCAACAAGCGAAACAGGGGTTTCATTCACAGTTGACGAGAAGGACTTTGAGATTGCAAAGCAGGCAATTCCCAAAATAGATTTGCCTCTGGAGAACGTGGAATTCAACAGGGATGTTGCTTTGCTCGGGCTTGTGGGGGAAGGCCTGAAAAGAACGCCTGGAATTGCAGGAAGGGTTTTCAGCTGCCTGGGAAAGCACGGAATAAATGTTGAAATGATAAGCATGGGCAGCAGCGAAATAAACATGTCATTCCTGATTAAGGAAAAGGATTTGGAAAAGGCAGTAAAGGTTTTGCATGAGGAAATTGTGGAGGCAAAAAAATGAACAGGGAAAAGACAGGGGAGAGAAGGTGCATAAAGCAATGAAGAAAACAAACGCCTTGGCAAAGGCAAATGCTTTGGGAGGCAAAAAGCCATGAAGAAAACAAAGGTTGCAGTGCTTGGCGCAACAGGAATGGTTGGCCAGAGGTTCCTTGCATTGCTGGAGAACAACCCATACTTTGAGGTAAGCGCATTGTGCGCAAGCGAGAGAAGCGCAGGAAAAGAATACAGGGAAGCTGTTTCAGGCAGGTGGGCTGTGGAGGGGGAGATTCCGGAAAAGTTTGCTGAAATGCCCGTGGAGAAATGCGAACCAGGAATTGACGCGGAAATAGTTTTTGGGGCATTGGACAGCAGCATTGCAGAGCCCATAGAGCAGGCCTTTGCAAAGGAAGGATACGCTGTTTCAAGCAATACTCGCTGCCACAGGATGTGCGAGGACATCCCATTAGTAATTCCAGAGGTAAATGCAGGGCACTTGGAGATAATTGAAGAGCAGAAAAAGAACAGGAAATGGGGCGGCTTTATTGTAACAAACCCAAACTGCAGCACAATTGCAATGGTTCTCGGGTTGCACCCGCTTCAAAAGGCATTTGGGCTGGAAAAGATAAGTGTTACAACAATGCAGGCGTTGTCAGGAGCAGGTTACCCAGGAGTTTCTTCATTAGACATTCTTGATAATGTTATTCCTCACATAGGCGGGGAAGAGGGCAAAATGGAGTCAGAGCCATTGAAAATATGGGGGGAATTGAAGGGCGGGAAATTTGAAAATGCTGACATGAAAATAAGTGCGCACTGCAACAGGGTAAATGTAAAGGACGGGCACTTGGAAACAATCTCCCTTTCCCTAAAGAAAAAGGCCTCTCTGGATGAGGTGAAGAAAGCATTGAAAGAGTTCAGGGCAGAGCCACAGGAATTAAATCTGCCTTCCGCGCCAAAGCAGCCAGTGATTTTAATGGAAGAAGAGAACAGGCCCCAGCCAAGGCTGGACAGGATGCTAGAAAAAGGAATGGCAAGCGTTGTAGGCAGGATAAGGGAAGACAAAATTTTTGACTACAAAATGCTTATTTTGGGGCACAACACAATCAGGGGAGCGGCAGGCTGCGCAATACTCAATGCAGAACTTTTAAAAGCAAAAAAGTACATCTAATTGTTATGGGCTTTGTTTCAATAACAGGCCACTTTGAAAGGCCAAAGGTAAGGGGAATTGCGAAAAGGGCAGAGGCAATTCTGAAAAAGCTTGGGAAGGAATGCAAGGCCTCTGACATAAAGGCAAAAAAATTCAACTCAAAGGATGCAGAGCTTGTTCTGGCTGTAGGCGGGGACGGCACCCTTTTGAGGGTAGTGAGGGAACTGAAAAGGGAAATTCCAGTGCTTGGAATTGCAGCAGGGGAAAAGTGCGCGCTGATGCAGGCAAAGCAAAAGCAGCTCCCTGAAAAGCTTAAAAAAATTGCAGAGGGCAAATTCAAGGTTGAGAAAAGGCTGAGGCTTGAGGCAAGGGCAGATGGGAAAAAAATTGGCCTTGCTTTGAATGAGGCAATGCTTGTAAATAAGAAAAGCGGCTCAATAATCAGCTACTGCCTTAAAGTGAACGGGAAAAGGCAGTACTACTGCAGGGCAGACGCCTGCATTGTTTCAACGGCAACAGGGAGCACAGGGCATGCGTTCAGCGCAGGCGGAAAGAGGATGAAGGCAGGGAGCAGCAGCATTGCAATAGTGCCATCCAATGCGCTAAACAGGGCAGAAAAGGCAGTTTACAGGGCAGGGAGCAGCATAATTGTTTTGGACGGGTTTTGCGCAAAGCAGGAGCACGAGGCCGTGCTGGACGGGCAGCCCCGCTTCCCAGTAAAAAAAAGGCTTTTGGCCAGAAGGGGCAGGGACGCACTGTTTTTGAAGGTTTAAATTCATTGCTGTGCAATTATTTAAGAGGGCGGAAACTTGGAAATAAAGCAATATTTGGAGAAGAAAAAGCCCATTATTGACAGGGAAATTGAAAAAGTGCTTCCGAGAAAGGTAACACAGAAATGGCTAGAGCATGCATTGGGAAAGGCAGCATATGCATATGCTGTGGAAACCGTAGGGAAAAGCATGGCTGAACCCATATGGGAGTTTCTTGATAGGGGAGGCAAAAGGTGGAGACCTGCCCTTGCACTGCTTTCATGCGAGGCAGTTGGTGGAAAAGAAAAGGATGCACTGCCATTTGCGCCGCTGGTTGAACTTGCCCACAATGGGTGTGTTACTGAAGACACACTAATCTGGGGGGCAGATGGGATTCCAAAAAAAATTGCAGAATTTAAGAAAGGGGAAGTGGTTCTTTCTGTCGCAAGTGACGGAAGCATTGTTTCAAGACCAATTGCGGAAACATATGACAATGGCATTAAGAAAGTGTTTAAGGTTAAAACTCGCAACAGGGAGATAGTTGCGACTGAAAATCACCCTTTCCTTGTAATTTCAAAAAATCAGCCTACTAGAATGGAACTTACAGAATATGGCAGGTTGATGGTGGGGCTAAGGGTAGCCCAACTTGGCTACACTATTTCAGAATTTTGCAGAACAATATACCCTGCCCTAAAGCAGAAAAGGGAATTTTCCTTTGGGCACCTTAGAAATGCATTAAGCGGTTATAAAGGCTGCCTGTTGCCAAATGAAACGGCTGACATAATAGCATCAACACTTAAAATGGACATGAAAAAATGCTGGCTAAAGAAAAAATGCCTTTATGAGAAAGCTGAAATGAAACTTGAATGGAAGGAACTAAAAGAACTGAAAAAGAATGACCTAATTGTTGTTTCAAAAGAAATTCTTGCAGAAGATGGCGTGCTGCCTGAAATACCAAAAATGGGCCAAAGCCATAAAGACAGGAACAAGATTCCAAAAGAATTCTCAATGGAAATTGCGCAACTGGCAGGATTTATCCTTGGGGATGGAAGCATTGACCCCAAAGGGAGAGTGTGCCTCTGCATACCAGAAGGTGCGCCTGGAAGAAAAGAATACGCCAAACTGGTTGAAGAAATCTTTGAAGCTAAGCCAAGCCTCTCAAAACACAGCATTACAATTTGCTCAAAAGCAATAGCCCAAATATTTGCAAAACTTGGGTTTGCAGAGCACGCACTGGAAAAAGAAATCCCAAACTGGGTGTTTGCCCTGCCAAAAAGCCACAGGCTGGCCTTTGTCAGGGGCTATTTAGACTCAGATGGGACTGTTGGAAAAAGCGGCATAGTGCGATTTGAATGCGCCAACAAAAAAATAATTACCAAATTGAAAGCGCTGTTGGATGGGATGGGATTCAACACAGGGAAAGTATGCGAAAGAACAATTGACAACACCCACTTTAAAAAATACATAAAAAAGAAAGAAACAACACTTTACAGCATATCCCTTTCTTCAAGAAACCGGGTTTTGGAAGAAATAGGCTCAGAGATCACAGAGTATAGAAGCCGACTGGGAAGAACAGCCCAAAGAATGGTTGCTATGAAATTTAGGGATGCTGTTCCAAACCTGCCATTAAACTTCTCTAAACGGGTTTTTGGGTTTAACAGAATATTACAAATAGAGCCGGCAGGGGAGCAGCACACGTACGATTTGCAGATTGAAGAAACCCACAATTACATTTCAAATGGGATAATAACACACAACACGATTATGATTGATGACATTGAGGACGATTCCAAAGACAGGAGGGGCAAGCCGTGCACGCACTTGTTATATGGAATTGATATTGCCTGCAATGACTCAAACGCATTGTACTTCCTTGGGTTGACAGCCCTTTACAGAAACACACAAAAACTTGGACAAGAAAAGCTGAACATGGTTTACAACCTTTACTCCGAAGAAATGCTCAGGGTCTGCACAGGCCAGGCAATGGACATACTATGGCATAAGGGAAAAAAGGCAGACATTTCAGAGAAGGAATACCTGCAGATGGTTGTCTACAAGACAGGCGTGCTTGCAAGGCTTGCAGCAAAGCTTGGGGCAATTTTAGGCAATGGAAATGAGAAGCAGGTTGATGCATTGGGAAGGTTTGGGGAAGCTATCGGCATAGGCTTCCAGATACAGGACGATATCCTTGAATTGACAGGCGAGGAATTCAGGAAGGGCAAGGGCAGCATTGGAGGAGATGTCCACGAGGGAAAGAGAAGCCTCCTTGTAATAAAAACCCTGGAAAATGCCCCAAAGGGGGAGGGGGAAAGGCTGCTTGAAATCCTTGATTCGCACCCAACAGAGGAAGCAGCCATTGAAGAGGCAATTGAAATAATAAAAAGGAACGGTGCAATAGAGTATGCAGGGAAAAGGGCAAAAAGCATTGTGGAAAAGGCATGGAAGGAAATTGAAAAGGCCCTGCCAGAAAGCGAAGCCAAGAAAACACTGCACAGCCTTGCTTTATACTGCACTGAAAGGGAAATATAAACGGTGATTTGCATCACCCCAAATTCTTTGAAAAGAGGGAAAATTGCAATAATCGGGTCAGGCCCGGCAGGAATGCACTCTGCGCTACTGCTTGCAAGGCAGGGCTTTTCAGTTGAAATCTTTGAAAGGGAGAAGCAGCTTGGGGGCATGCCCCGCTACTTCCTGCCAAAATTCAGGTTCACCAGAAAAGGCATTGAGGAAAAAGAGAAAAAGCTGAATGAATTGGGCGTAAAAATCCATTTGGGAAAGGAAATTGGAGAGGCAATGCCACTGCAGGGAATTGCCGAAAAATTTGACTTCGTGATTTTGGCCTGCGGGGAATGGAAGGCAAGAAAACTTGGAATACTGGGTGAGAGCTTGAAGGGCATTGCCCAGTGGGATTCATTCCTCAGGCAGTACAATGAGGGCAGGGCAGGAAAAATGCAGGGGAAAAGGGCAATTGTGATTGGAGGCGGCGACACAGCAGTTGACTGCGCAAGGGCTGCAAAAAAGCTTGGCGCAGAGGCAGTTATTGCTTACAGGAGAAGCAGGGAGGGGATGCCAGCAGAAAGCAGGGAAATAGCGGCAGCAGAATCCGAAAAAATAAAATTCATTTTCCATTTGAGCCCTGCGAAATTTACGGGAAAGGGAAAGCTTGAGGCAATAGAGTTTGAGAAAACCCAGGGGCAGGGCAGGGAAATGAAAATGACAGGCATTAAAGAGGAAGTGCAGGCAGACATTGCAGTGATTGCTGCAGGGCAAATGCTTGACCAGAAAATTTTTGGGGGAAGCAAATTCAAAAGCCTGGATGGGCTTCCGGAAAATGTTTTCATTGCAGGCGACATTGCAGGCAGGGAAAAGAGAATTGCAGCAGCGGTGAGGTCAGCAGCAGAGGCAGTTGAAAAAATCAGGCAAATTACAGACAATTGACGTAATTTCATTGGACAGGAAACGAAATGTTTTTATAGTGCAGCCGGCATAATTATTCAATCCCAGTGATTAAAAATGCCTTCAAGCGAATTGCACAAGTTCTACAAGAAAGGCCTAGGGGAAAGGCTGCAGATTGTAAAGGAATTTGCAGGCCTGGGCGAAGAGGAAATTGGAAAATTGAAAAAGTACGGGGCAATGGATTTTGAAACAGCTGACAGGATGAGCGAGAACGTTATTGGCACGCAGCAGCTTCCCTTGGGAATCGCAACCAACTTTTTGATTAATGGAAAGGACTGCCTAATACCAATGGCTGTGGAAGAGCCAAGCATTATTGCAGCAGCAAGCAAGATTGCAGGGCTTGTGAGAAAAACAGGCGGCTTCAAGGCAGAGGCAGACAACCCAGTAATGATTGGGCAGATACAGCTGCTTAAGGTGAAAAGCTTTGAAAAGGCAAAAAAGGCAATTTTGGGCAAGAAAAAGCAGCTCCTGGAGAAAGCAAACGCATTTGACCCAGTGCTTGTAAAGTTCGGGGGCGGCGCAAAAGACATCCAGGTCAGGGAAGTGAAAAGCAAAAGGGGAAAAATGCTTGTAGCGCACCTGCTTGTTGACGCAAGGGACGCAATGGGGGCAAACGCAGTAAACGGCATGGTTGAAGCAATAGCACAGGACATGGCAAAAATTGCATCCGGCGAGCAAAGGGTCTTCATAATATCAAACCTTGCAATCCACAGGAAAGCAAGGGCAAGGCTTGTGCTTAAAGCAGAGGACATTGAGGGAAGCTTCCACGGAACATGCAACTTCGTGAAGGGCAATGAAATGGTTGAAAGGATTCTTGATGTTTATGCATTAGCAGAGGCAGACCAGTTCAGGGCAACAACCCACAACAAGGGCATAATGAACGCAATTGACGCAGTGGCAGTTGCAACAGGCCAGGACTGGCGCGCATTGGAATCAGGGGCGCACAGCTTTGCAGCATTTAAAAAAGGCTACGGCCCTTTAACAAAGTACAGCAAGGACAAGCAGGGCAACCTTGTGGGAGAGATTGAAATTCCGCTTGCAGTCGGCCTTGTAGGCGGCGCAGTGAAAACAAGCCCTGTTGCACAGGCAGCAATCAAGATTTTGGGAGTGAAGTCAGCACAGGAGCTTGCAATGGCAATGGCCTGCGCAGGCCTTGCAGAAAACCTCGGAAGCCTGAGGGAGATTGCAATAAGGGGCATAAGGCACGGCCACATGGAACTGCATGCAAAAAACATTGCAATAGCTGCAGGCGCACAGGGAAAGGACATTGACAAGGTGGCAGAAAGAATAATAAGGGAAGGAAAGATAACTGTTGACGGCGCAAAGGAAACACTTGAGAGGATGCACAAATGATTGGAATTGTTGGATACGGGGCATACATTCCCAAATACAGGATTACTGTGGAAGAAATTGCAAAAACCTGGAGAAAGGATGCAGAGGGAATAAGCTCCTCACTAAATGTTAAGGAGAAGGCTGTTGCAGGCTTTGACGAGGACAGCTGCACAATAGCTGTTGAGGCAGCAAGAAAGGCAGTGAAAATGGCAGGCATTGACGCCCAAAAAATCGGCGCTGTTTATGTAGGAAGTGAATCACATCCCTATGCGGTGAAGCCAACAGCCTCAGTTGTGGCAGACGCAATAAACGCAGGGCCAGAGCTTACAGCAGCAGACCTGGAGTTTGCATGCAAGGCAGGAACAGCAGGAATACAGATGTGCATGGGCCTGGTGGCAAGCAGCATGCCGGACTGGATTGATTACGGGTTAGCCATTGGCTCTGACACAGCACAGGGAAGGCCAGGCGATGCCTTGGAGTACACTGCCGCATCTGGGGGAGCGGCATTCATAATTGGAAAGAACGAGAAGGAGCTTATTGCATCAATTGACCAGACATTTTCCTACACAACCGACACGCCGGACTTCTGGAGAAGGCAGCATGCGGAATTCCCAAGGCACGCAGGCCGCTTTACCGGAGAGCCGGCATACTTCAGGCACGTGGTCAGCGCAGCAGAGGGGCTTATGGCAAAAGCAAAAATGAAGCCTGTTGACTTTGACTTTGCAGTATTCCACCAGCCGAATGGAAAGTTCCCGCTCAGGGTTTCAAAAATGCTTGGAATTGACCCAAAAAGGGCAAAGCAGGGCCTTTTAACGCCTGAAATAGGAAACACATACTCAGGGGCAACAATGATCGGGCTTGCATCAGTGCTTGATGCTGCAAAGCCAGGCCAAAAAATACTTGCAGTGAGCTATGGAAGCGGGGCAGGCTCAGATGCATTTGCATTAACCGTGAAGAAGGGCATTGAGAAAAAAAGGCCCTGCAAGAAAGTGCTTGAAATGGTTAAGGAAAAGGAATATATAAGCTATGCAGAATACGCAAAATTCAGGAGAAAGCTGAAAACGTTGTGATTGGCATGAGAAGCGTTTCAATAATCGGAGTGGGCTGCACTTCCTTTGGAGAGCACTGGCAGAAAAGCCTAAGGGAGCTTGTGGCAGAGGCAGGCATACAGGCAGTGCTTACAAGCGGCCTTGTAGGAAAGGACATTGAAGCAATCTACGGGGGATGTATGGCCTCAGGAAGGTTCATTGCACAGGAGCACATAGGGGCATTGCTGGCAGACCAGCTTGGCCTTAACCCAATCCCCTCAACAAGGGTTGAGGCAGCGTGCGCTTCAGGCGGCGTTGCACTAAGGTCTGGATTCCTCTCGGTTGCCTCAGGCGCATACGACATTGTTGCAGTCGGCGGCGTGGAAAAGATGACTGAAGTAAGCACAAGCGAGGCAGCAATAGCGCTTGGCGGGGCAGGAGACCAGGAAACAGAGCTGTTCCACGGTGCAAGCTTTCCGGCATTGTATGCCCTGATGGCAAGAAAGCACATGCACGACTTTGGGACAACAGAGGAGCAGATGGCGCTATGCTCAGTGCAGGCGCATAAAAACGGAATGCTTAACCCAAACTCGCAGTTCCACAAGGAAATAAGCGTTGAAGAGGTAATGCACAGCGGATATGTGGCCTCGCCACTGAAACTGTTGGACTGCTCGCCGATAACAGACGGGGCAGCGGCAGTAATCCTATGCGAAACAGAGAAGGCAAGGAAGATGGGCATTCCGGCAGTTGAAATAATAGGGGCTGGCCAGGCCTCAGACAGCCTTGCATTATCAGGGAGAAAAAGCCTTACAGAGGTTGCAGCAACAAAAAAGGCCGCAGAAATTGCATACAAGCAGGCAAACCTTGGGCCAAAAGACATTGATGTAGTGGAACTGCACGATTGTTTCAGCATTGCAAACATTATGGCAATAGAGGACTTGGGCTTCTTCAAAAAGGGTGAAGGGGGAAAAGCCTTGGAACAGGGAAAAACAGCCCTTAATTCTGAAATCTCTGTAAACCCAAGCGGCGGCCTGAAGTGCGGCCATCCAGTAGGGGCAACAGGGGTAAAGCAGGCAGTTGAAATATTTGAACAGCTTTTGGGAAAGGCTGGAAAAAGGCAAGTGAAAGATGCAAAAATTGGCCTGGCACACAATGTTGGGGGAAGCGGGGCAACTGCTGTTGTACACATAATGAGGAGGCTTTAATTTGAAGCAGGAGAAAAGGGAATTTGAAGGTGAGGAGAAATGACAATTGCCAATAATTTGAATGTTTTGGAGGGTGCAAAGGAATGACTAATGGAAACCTGCCGCTTATTTGGAGGAAATTCCCTGAAAGGTACTTATTGCAGGGAAACCGCTGCGAAACATGCGGAACATGCTTTTTCCCAGCAAGGCAGGTCTGCCCAAACTGCAGGAGAAAGGGCAAGCTTGTACAAATGGAAATGCCAAGGCAGGGAAAAATAATAACATTCACAGAGGTCTTCACAGGGCCATACGGCTTTGAGTTTGAAACCCCGTACTTCATTGCAATAATTGAGCTAAGCAACAAGGCAAGGCTGCTCTCACAGGTTGTTGATTCACCAAGGGAAAAAATCAAGATAGGCGCGAAAGTGGAAAAAGTGTTCAGAAAAATCTCAGACATAGACCCAGAAGGGCCAATCGCATACGGCTACAAATTCAAGGTAGTTGGCTAACCCAAAGAAATAAATTAAAGGTTGGGCACAAATTTTAATGGTGTGAAATGCCTGAACAGAAAAAGCTTGGATTTATCTTTGACTTGGAAGGCGTTCTAATAGACCACACTGCAAGGCAGTGTGAGGTTGCAACAAAAGCGCTTGGCTCTGTTGGAATTAAAGCAAGGATAACGCCGCAGATGTACCAGCTTAGGAGCGAAAGGGAATTCCACATCACGCGGGATTTTCTTTCTGGCTTGTATATAATGCAGAAAGAGGGCATTTCTTTTGAGCAGGCAAAAACAAACCCAGAGATTGTTGATGAAAAACGGGGGGCTTTAAGCGCAAAAGAAGGAGAGCTTATAGAAGAGGCAGTAAAGCGCTTTGACCACTTAAGAACACACGGCAAATTGGAACTGCCAGGAAAGAAGCCGATTGCAATCCACTCCAAAGAGCCAAGGCTGCAGAAAATAAGGCAAATGCTTCACTGGTGCAACAAGAAGGGGTTTCCGGTTGCCATGGTCACTGCAGGCAAAAAGGTGGATGCAGACGCTTTCATGCACGAGGCAGGAATAATAAAATACTTCAGGAAAAACCACCTTTTTTACGGAGAGGACAAGGTAACAAAAGGCGGATTGTTTGCTGAAGCAACAGGAATGATTGCAGGGAAATACCATATAAGGCCCGGAAGGCAATGGGTTATTGAAGACAGCCTAAGCGGGATCAAGGACGCGAAGGCAAACAGCCTGCGCAGCGCAATGGTTTTAACAGGAAACACAAGCATTGAGAGAATAAAAAAACTCCCTGTTGGTGAAAGGCCAACTCTTGTATTGCAGCATGCAAAGGACATTTTAGGGACATTGGTGCATACAATAGCAGGGGAAAGGGCAAGGAGACAAAGGCGCCAAGTGGCAAAAATAAAGCAGAAAAGCGGAAGAATTAGGAGAAGGTAAAAACATTAAAAATGCTTTTCCTGCGTAAATAATGCAATCTAAAGGGGGTTTTGGGAAATGGGTGAAAAAGTAAAGGCGGTAGCATATCCAACAATTCCAATACTGTTTGTTTCAAGCGTGAGGGACAACAGGTGGCCGTTGCACGACACAATGGGCCTGGCAGTCACTGATTTAAAGGGCGAAACCAGGGTTGAAACAATTGTTGAAAAAACCGATTCAGGAAGGCTTGAGGGCTTTACTGTTGGCAAGGAAAAGCTGCCGGAGGAAAGAACAAAGTCGGTGGCCGAGGTCCTTGGCATATTCCAAAGGGAAACAGGCAAAAACTTCGGGATAAAGGTTGAATCAAACAACTACAATGTTTACTCTGGGTCAAGCGATGCAGGCGCTGCAGCGCTTGTTGTAGCCCTTGACAAAATATTCGGAACAGGTTATGAGCAGGGCAGGATTGCCGAGCTTGCAATGATGGTTTCAGAATCGGCAATCAGGGCAATCTACGGCGGCCTGAACATAATGGTTGTTGACGGCATTGGCGCGCCCTATGGGAAGCAGCTTGCATCAGAAAAGGATTTGAAGGACATAAGGATTTTTGCAATGGGTTTTGATTACGAGAGCAGGATTTCAGCAGCAGAAATATTCCAGCTCACAAGGAGCAACCCATTCTACCAGTACAGGCTTGACATGGTTCCAACATGGGCGGCAAAAATAAAGCTTGGGCTGCTGAACAAAGACTGGGGCGTGGTTTTTGCGGCAGCAGAGCACAACTGTGAGAACGCGCACTACCTGATTGAATCAAGCGGAAAAAGGTGCAGAAGAAAGGAAATGATGAACGCAGTCATAGATGTGGAGGAAATTAGGGGATCAGGGCTGCCTGTTTACTGGACAGCTGGCGGGGGAAAAGTAATCAATGCATTCAGCTGGGGCAAGGAGGCAGACAAAGTGCTTGCAGAACTCAAGAAAAGGGGCCAAAAGCCGATTGAATACAAGGTCGCGCCAGGCGCAAAAGTGGTGTAAAAATGACAATTTACAATGGAAAGGAAAGCCTGGTGCTGTGCACTGGCCTTAGCCTGAAGGAAATTGGGGAAGTGCTCAATTCAGGAAAGGGAATTGAAGAAGCGCTGAAGGAAAAGGGAGAAAAGTACCTTGATAGGTATTTAACCTGGGAGAAGTACAAGGAATTGACAGAATCAGAGCAATTGAAGGAGCCTGTCCTGCCATTGATAGCTGCTTTCCCGTGCATTGGAAAAACAACAATGTCAAGGGAGATTGCAACAGCATTTGGCCTTGGAGATGTGATGGGCGGAGATGCGTTCAGGGCTTCATTGAGGGAATTCATTGACAAGGAGAAAGAGCCTGCTTTCTTTGTTTCAATGTACGAAACATGGAAAATGTTTGGAGAGAAAACAGAGGAGAACATGATAAAGGGGTTCAATGCACAGGCAAAGATAGCAAACCAGTCCATGGAAAGGCTTGTTGCAGACCGCGGGATTAGAGATGGGGAGAGCATGGTTTACGAGTATTTGCATTTCCTGCCATCGCAATACCAAAAGGACACTTTGGAGCACCCGAGCTTTATTCCAATTGTTCTCACTTTGAAGGATAAGGAAATTTGGAAGGAGAGAGTGAAAAGCAGGATAAAGAAAACGCACCTGAAGGGCGGAGCACAAAGGCTTTTGGATGCCCTGGACACATATGCTTTCTTCCAAAAGAACATGGAGAGGGAAGCCAAGGAATATGGCATTCCAATAGTTGCAACGGATGATTGGGGCAAGGCAGTGGACGAATGCATTGGAATCATTATCAAGAGGGTAAAGAAGCTCAATGCACTTGCAGGGAAGGAATTAGAGAAAACAACCATGCAGAAAAAGTATGAAGAAGAAAGGCTAAAGGCAAAGGGCAAAAAAGAGGAAATGGGCAAGTGATTGTCTTTGGGAAAGCGCGAAAAAACCCTGTTTCTTGACATTGACGAGGTTTTTACCACATCAGGAAAGCCTGATGAAAGGAAAACAGTGGATTCCGCTGTTGAAAGGCTGGTGAAGGCAAGGGAAGTCGGCTACACGCGATTTGCTTTCATAACGGCAAGGAGTGGGAACTGGGTTCTGCGGGAATTTGTTCCGCACCTGGAAAAGCACAGTCTGCTTCGAAATAGCACAATCCACTGCGAAAATGGCCTGTACGAGATTGTAAACGGGAAATTCTCACTTCTGCCTGAAGCCCAAGAGTTCCTAAAGGTTAGGGAAAGGGTTACAAAGGCAATACTGCAGGAAGCAAGAAAACAGAAAGTGGGTGCGATTGACGCAGCCCAAAAAATGGAGAAATTTGTGCAGGCAAGGGTTGAGCCCAAGAGAATGGAGGACATGGAGAAGCTTGGGAAAACCTGCAGTGAAGTGATTGGAAAGCTTGCAAAACAGGGAAAAATTCCAAAAACTGTTGGCATTGACGCAACAAAATCAGGCATAAACATTTTTCCAAGGAATATTACAAAGGGGACAACAGCAAGGGCAATTGA
>JAFGDB010000008.1 GCA_016932355.1 Candidatus Iainarchaeum sp.
AGCAAAAAGCCTTCGGCAAAGCCTTTTTCTGTGGAAAAAGCCTTGGGAAAAAAGCCTTCGGCAAAGCCTTTTTCTGTGGAAAAAGCCTTGGGAAAAAAGCCTTCGGCAAAGCCCCTTTCCTTTTTCTTTTTCTTCTATTCTTCCTAAAGGCAGGGCTATGCAGCCTTTTTAGTATTTTTAACGCAGTTTAGCCAATTGTCGAATTTTTTGCTGCATTTAAATTAATTCCCGTTATGGCTTCAATTGGCAGTGGGTTTAATTGAGGGCAGAGAATGTTCTGGGATGGAACCTTTTGAATAGGGAAAGGGCAACTGAAATTTGGAATGGGCCAAGCTCTTCAATAAGGCAAAACCAGGAGGGGGAAAAAACATACAGCATTGAGGCATTCCCAAGGCTGAGCTTCCAGGAGGCAATGCTTTTAAGGAATGCAATGCAGGAGCTGCATTCAAGCAGCAGCAGGCTGAAGAAAGAGCAGGCAAGGGAATTCCTCAAGCAGTACTGCATAGGCAGCCTGATTGAGCTTGACAGGCAGCAGGCAGAATACTGCAGCCTCCTCCTTGAAAAAATGGTTTTCGGCTTTGGGCCGCTTGATTTTCTGCTGCAGGATGACGACATTGAGGAGATTGCCCTGATTGGGACAGGGAAGGGCAAGCCAGTGCACGTTTTCCACTGCAGGCAGGGCTGGCTTAAGACAAACCTTTTCTTTTCAAGTGGCAGCAGCGTAAAGGACCTTGTAAACAGGATGGCCTCATGCATTGGAAGAAGGCTTACGGCAAACAGCCCTGTCCTCAATGCACTGCTGCCTGACGGAAGCAGGCTGAACGCAACAATAAGGCCTGTTTCATTCACAGGGCCGAGCTTTACCATAAGGAAGTTCAGGAAAAAGCCATTTACGCCTGTGCAGCTTATTGAAAGCGGAACATTCAGCGCAGAACTGATGGCGTTCTTGTGGCTTGCAATGCAGTCAAGCTGCTCAATACTAATAGCAGGAAACACGGGAAGCGGAAAAACAACCACCTTGAACGCATTGTTCAGCTTTGTGCCAAAGGATGAAAGGGTTGTGGTTGTGGAGGAAACCCCTGAAATAAGGCTGCCGCACAGCCACATCGTAAAGCTGAACGTTGTGAAAGAGCAGGGCATTTCAATGCAAAGCCTGATAGTGGACACTCTGAGAATGAGGCCTGACAGGATTGTGGTTGGGGAGGTGAGAAGCAAGGCTGAAACAAAGGCATTCGTTGACACGCTGCTTGCAGGGCAGGGCAAGGGAAGCTATGCAACATTCCATGGGCAGAGCTGTGAAGAAGCCCTTAACAGGATGAGGGCCTTTGGAATAGAGGAGCAGGACCTTGCAGGCATTGACATTGTTCTTGTGCAGAGAAGGTGGGACAGCATTGAGAACGGCAAGGCAAAAGAGAGAAGGATTGCTGTTGAGGCATGCGAGCTTGAAAGAAAGCAGGGCAGGATTTCAATCAACCCTGTTTTCAGGTACAATTTCAAAAAAAGCGGCATTGAAAAAGTTGGGGAAAGCGCCAGGGCAATGGAAATGGCTGAAAAGTGCTTTGGCATGCAGAAAAGCGGTCTGGAAAGGGAGATTGAAAAAAGGGCAGCTCTCTTGGAAAGCTGGATTGGAAAAGGGCTAAGCATTGAAGAATTCTTCAGGGCGGTGGGCGGAAAATGAAGTCCCTGGCTTTGGTGTGGCAGGCGTGGAAAAAAATGAAAACTCAAAGGGCAGGGGGCAAGGCTGGAGAAAATGGGGAAAAAATTCAAAAGGCAGTGGGAAAAATTCAGGGAATGTTTAGGAATAAGAAAGCAGGGAAAATGAAGAAAATTAAAATTCAGGAAATGCTCGCAGGGAAAGAGGCAAAGCATTCAGCGCTTGTTGCGCTTTTTGCATGGTTTGTTTCAGGGCTTCTGCTTGAAAGCATAATTGCAGGCCTGCTTTTCTGCGCTGCAGCCTTTCTTGCAAGCATGGCTGCAATGCTCTACTGGCCTGAGCTTGAAAAAAAGAATTATGGGAGAAGGGTTGAAGCAGGCCTTCCGTTTATCCTGCTCAACATTGCAATTGAGCTAAACCTTGGCATTGGGTTTATGCAGTGCATGAGGAATGCAGCAGGGCAGAAGGGGCAGGCAGGCAGTGAGTTCAGGAAAGCTGTGGACGCAGTTGAAAAAAAAGGGGCAGCGGTTAACGAGGCGCTGCTTGGAATTGCAAAAAGGGCAGGGAACAGGCAGGTGAACAGGAGCATTGCACAGCTTGCTGCTGCAGCAGAGCAGGGCAGCAGCGGAAAGCCAGGCGAGCCCATAAAAAGGATTGCGCTGGAAATGCTTGCAAGGCAGAAGATTGAAAGCAGGCTGTTTTCAGGAAAGCTTGTGGTGCTGAGCCTACTTTTCATAGCGGTTTCAGCAGTGTTCCCTGCGCTGTTCCAGAGCTTTGCCCTTGTCGGAAGCATGGTTTTGAAAATGAGCATTACAGGAACGCAGGCATTCCTCATAATAGCTTTGGGCTTTCCAGCGCTAAACATTGCAATGCTCCTCTACATCAGGAGCAAAACCCCGCTGTTCCTAAGGGGATGAAAAAAATGGGATTTGTGGAAATTGAAAGCGCAGCGCAATACTTTTTCCCAAAAAATGCACTCAGGGAATTTGGGGAAAAATTAGCGAGCAATGGCAGCAGCATGGAAAGGTTCCTAAGGCACGCAGTGCTTTTTGGGTTTGCTGCAAGCATGGCATCAATTGCAATCATGTTCCAGCAGGGGCACGCGTTTTCACTTATAGCGCTTTCCTCAATATGCGCCTTCTCTGCACCCAGCATTTTCAATTTTTTCCTGCAGCAGTACATCTTTGAAAGGAGCAAGGCAAAGAAGGAGGAGGCAGTGCCGGATGCGCTTCTGCTTGCAAGCACTTGCCCAAAAGGAACGCCCTTCACGGAAATACTTGGAATGCTTGGAAAGGCAGAACTTGGATTGCTAAGCGCTGAATTCCAAAAGGCAAGCGTGGAAATTGAGAGGGCTGCAAGCGTTGAGCAGGCGCTGCGCAGCATGGCAAGGAGAAACAAGAGCAGTGTGGTTGAAAGGGCAGCAGGCCTCTTGATTCAGGGCTATAAAAGCGGGGCAGACATGCAGGACATCTTCAGGGAGGCAGCCTCAGACCTGCTTGAAACAAACTCAGTGCTGCAGGAGAGGGATGCAGCGCTCGTAGTGGAAAAATACACGCTGCTTTTGGGCGGCGGCCTGATAGTGCCGGCTGTGCTCGGCCTGATTGCAGGGCTTGTTTCAGGCTTCAGCTTCTCTTCCCTAAACATGATAGGCCTGGGGATTGAAGGCAGGGGGGAAATGCTTGAAGCAGTGCTGCTTGCAAACAAGGTTTACATTGCGGAATACGCAGTGATTGCCTCAGCGTTCATCGCATTCCAGGAGGGGCAGAGCAAAAAGGCAGTTCTCTATGCCTCAATCCTGCTTCCCCTTTCCATTATAACCTACTTTGCCGCCCGGGCTTTGCTTTGAGCTTTAATCTCAGCACTCACAGCCCAGTAAAACCATGCAATGTAGGAAACTGCAATCGTGAAGAAGAGGAATGCCCTGAAAAGGACGTTGTGGGCAAGCTCTATTGCGCCAATGTCGCCAGTTCCAAGAATTATGAGGATTGTTGCAATTACCCTGAAGTAGTTGAATGCAGTGGTTGCAGCAGCAGCTGCAATCGCACCAGCCAAGCGCTTCCTCCAGCTTATGCCGATTGAGGCAATGATTGCGCTCACAATAATGAGAAGCTCTGTGCTGCCAGTGCACAGCTCAGAGATTGCAATGGCTGGCCCGCTCTGGATTGAAACCAGCGCAGTTTCCTGCATTGAAACAGAGCTTTCAATTCCAAATGCCCCAAGGGCAGCTGAAACATTGCCTGCAATGAAAAGCTCCTGTGCAGGAATTGGAAAAAGGGCCCCGAGGAAAAGCAGCCCAAGGAGGTAAACAAGGATGAAGAAAAGAAGAAAGCGGCCTGTCTTGACAGCGTCCTCTTTTTCAAAGCTGAAATTGAACGGCTTCAAAAAATCATCAAGCGGCATCTGAAAACATATGCAGGGAAAGAGTTAAATAAAAGCAGGCAGCTGAAACACGCCAGAAAAAATAATGGAAAGGGTTAAATATTGGAATTGGAATTCAAGGGCAGGAAAAAACAGGGAATTTGAAAAGGGCAGGGGAAAGGGTTAAATATGGCAAGCAGGTATATTTTAGCATGGCAAGAATGCATGGGGATATAGTAAAAAGGTCAAGCAGGGGAACCCTTACTGGGCCTCAAAAAGTAGGGGGGCACAGGAAAAGGCCGCTTTCAAGCAAAATTACATTAGCCAAAAGGCTTCCCCCAGAATATGTTGAGGAAATCCTCAAAATGGCCAAGAATGTTCCAGCAGAGCACAGGACAAGCCTTACAAAAGCCTCCATTTACATTGCCAGGCATATGCCATTTCCTGAACCTGTTGCCTCAAACCAGGTGGTAACACTGCTTTCAAAACACGGGCTTGAAGCCCAGTTCCTAAATAAAGGCGGAAGAGGCAGCGCAAGAAAGCCAAATAAAGGCAAGGCAAAGAAATAGCTTCTTTTTATGCGGTGGTTTTTGCTTTCCCCAAGCAATAAATATAAGTTAATTCTTTTATAAATAGCAAAAACAGTTTTTCGGGGAAATTCTGGATGGAGATTGGCGGGCTGAAAGTGGGGGACTTCCTTGTAAAGGAGGAAGCGGGAAAAAGGCACCTGATTTTCAAGTGCAGCGAGTGCCCCTACAGCGCAAACATTGCAGATGACGTGCACTGCAGGTACCACGCAATAACAGTTCTTGGGGAGGTGGAGGCAGACCTCATAGTCTTAAGCGAGGTCTATGAAAGGGTGCACGCAGAGGAGCAGACAGCACTGCTTGCAGAGGTAGCGGGTTTGAGGCAGCGCTTCAATGTTGAGAGCATCTGGAGCTATAAGCATTTGGGCAGGGCGGGAAAGGAATGCGAGCAGTTCTTCAGCGAGAGGCATGACACGATTGTGAAAATAGCGCATGACCTGCTTGCATACGACCCAATACTCTCATACCTGACGCTTTTGAAGGAAATAAAGAAGGAGTCCTCAAAGTCAAGCTCACAGGGCAAGGCATATGCTGACTGCACTGCACCGTTTGTTGACACGCTTGGGTATATGAGGCAGCTTTTTGAGGAAACAAGGCTCATAAAGAGGACAAAGGACTACCTTGCAAAGCTCAGCGAAATCCCTGAAACAGCCCAGCTATACCACAGCATTTTTGAGGCAGAGGTAAAGCCTGCATTCATAGGAAGCAGGCTCATGTTCAAGGAAATGGAAAAGCTCGAGCTTCTGGACGAGTACACTGTGAAGAAGGCAACAGTGCAGATATTCAACCACCCGAACAAGGCTGAAAACCTTTACTTCATAAACCCGCCTGAATACACTCTTGGCCCAGACCGCTACTTTGTAATGAGCAAAACAAGGGAGATTGTTGCAGGCTACCAGCCTGGCAAAACAAGCTTGAGCACGGTTGCAAAAAGCCGCAGGTATTTTGAAAGGGTTTACGAGTCAACCATCAAGGATGTGGCAAGGGAAAACAGCATTGGCCTTGAGCCGGATGAAATAACAGAGCTTGCCTCAATTGTCGCAAGGTACACTGTGGGCTATGGAATACTTGAAATACTTTTGAGCGACAGAAACCTTACAGATGTCTACCTTGACAGCCCAATAGGGCAAAGGCCGCTTTACGTTGTTCACGCAGACCATGGCCAGTGCCAGACAAACATCCTGTACACTGTTGGAGAGGCAAACTCCCTGATAAGCAAGATGAGGGCAATGTCAGGCAGGCCATTTGACGAGGCCCACCCAGTGCTTGACCTCAACCTGCCTGACCTGGACACAAGGGCAGCCATAATCGGGCCGCCGCTTGCCCCAGACGGCATAGCGTTTGCATTCAGGCTGCACAAGATAACCCCATGGACGTTGTCGCTGTTTGTGGAAAACAATTTCATGAACCCTTTGGCTGCAGGCCTTCTTGACTTCTTCATTGACGTGCAGGCAACAATGCTGATAACAGGAAGCAGGGGCAGCGGAAAAACAAGCCTGCTCGGGGCATGCATTTTGGAAATTCCGCAGAACACAAGAATAATTGTGCAGGAGGACACTTTGGAAATTCCTGTTCCATACATGAGGAATATAGGGTACAATGTGCAAAGGCTCAAAACAAGGTCGCCAATAAGCGTGAGCAAAACAGAAACAGAGGTTGCACCAGAGGAAAGCCTTAGGACTGCGTTAAGGCTTGGGGACAGCGCGCTTGTAATCGGGGAAATCAGGAGCAGGGAGGCAAAGGTGCTGTACGAGGCAATGAGGGTGGGGGCAGCAGGAAACATTGTAATGGGAACAGTGCACGGCGACAGCGCTTACAGCGTTTGGGACCGTGTTGTAAATGACTTGGAAGTGCCAAACACAAGCTTTAAGGCAACAGACATTGTTGTTGTTTCAAGGCCAATCAGGTTTGCAGGCTCGCTTAAGAGGAACAGGCGCGTTGTCCAGAT
>JAFGDB010000009.1 GCA_016932355.1 Candidatus Iainarchaeum sp.
AAGGTGGGAGCGCAGGCAAGGCTCAACCTCAACCACAAGGAGCTTTACCCTGCCGTTAAGGAAAAGGTAAAAGCCCTTAACATAAAGTTCCCTAACCACAGCATTTACTTCAACAACATTGCGCAGGCAATAGAGCTCTTGCAGTGCATTGAGTCAAGCATTGAAATAATTGAGCTATTGAATCTTGAAAAGGAGCCAATCCAGAAAATTGTTCCGAGGCAGGCTGAGGGCATTGGCGTTACCGAAGCCCCAAGGGGAACCCTCTACCACAGGTACAGCTTTGACAGCAAGGGCTTTGTAAGGGATGCAGACCTTGTCATTCCCACACTGCAGAACAACAGGAACATTGAATCAGACCTTGTTGAATTCATCCCAAGCCTTTTGGAAATGCCGCAGGAAAAGGCCAACCTTGAGATTGAGAAGCTGATAAGGGCTTATGACCCCTGCATCAGCTGTGCAACCCACTTCTTAAAGGTAAACTGGAAGGGGAAATAATTCTCAAAAGATCCAACCCCAAAAGTAAACTGGGCGGGGGGGAAGCAAAAAATTAACTTTTGTTCCCAATCCCAATTCAAAGTTAATTTTAGGGAAAAACAAAAAGTAAACAATTAAATACTGCTTTTCTCATATATTATTCGATTTTTCCATGCATAGAAGGGCTCAGGCTGGTCTGGAATACCTTATCACTTACAGCTGGGCGCTTGTAGTTGTTGCAACAGTTGTCGGTCTGCTTGTTTTCGCTTTGGGAAACATGGGCGGTGGCATAACCTGCAACAGCTCTGACCCCTCTAAAGTTATCCTAAAAGCTTATGCAATTGATTCAGCAAACCAGAACATCAGGCTGCAGAATGCAACAGGCGGTGACATAAAGCTTGTTCCCTCTGTTGTTGGCTCAGGAACAGGCTTTACTTCCGGAGGCCATGTTGTAGTCCAGGGCGTTAGTGCAACAGTTATTTCAGGCGGGACTTTTGAAATAATCCCTTCCTGTGAGGGCGGCTGCACTTCAGGCCTTGTTTTTGCAGGCGGCACCCTTGTCCTGAATTACACTGACATGGTTGGCTTTACAAGGTCTGTTACAATAAGCTGTGACGGAAAAATTCCATGACCTTTTTTTGCGGCTTGGCAGGCATTTACCCGCATTCTTTAGAGTAAACAGTGTGCAGCACAAAAGATGCATTGCTGTCCCTGCGAATTTCCTTTACCTTTCCAAAGCCCTGTTCCTGCAAATAGCCCTGCCAGTTGTTCAGGTCAAAGAGCCAGTCCTCCCAGGGCTCATCCATATGCGTCTTGAAAGTCCTGTAATCAAGCAGGAGGAAATAACCCCTGTCGCATTCCCCAATCATACCCTCAAACTCTTCCTTTTTCGGCGCTATAACCATCTGCTCCTCGGCATTTGGAATGCTTTGCTCCACTGTAAACCTTGCCCACCTTTTTGCCCATGTTTTTGAGAAGATGAATACAATTGAATTTTCGTCAACATTTTCACTTAACCAGGTTCCTAATTTCCCATAACCATTGCTTTCAGCAACCCATTGTTGGTTCATGCCAAAGTAAGGGCTGAAGAAATAGGCAGGCGCATAGGAGAAAAGCATTATTGGAATTGCAATTGAAGCTGCTGCCCTCCAATAGCCTTTTTTCAGGAATGCCTCTTCAAAGCCAACCGCGCCCAATATCATCAGCGCTGGAACAGCAGGCAGCAAATACCTTGGAACAATGTCGCCTATTATGAAAAAAGGCACCATAATGAAAAAAATCCAGGCCTCCAGGATTGCAACTTTCCTGCTGAACTGCCCTGAAACCTTCCTAATGCCCAAGATGCACAGTGGAACAAAGTAAAGCCCTATGAGGTTTAGCATGAGCTGGTTTGAGAAAAATACAAGGTAGTGGAGGTAATTCTTTTGCAGGTAATTCAGCTCAAAAACCCAGCCAAGCCTTTGCGGTGAAAAAATGACTGCTATAGCGGCCAAAACCCCGACAGCAGCTATTGCCATAGCCAATTTTTTTGGCTTTGGCCTGATTTTCTTTTTGATGGAGAACCCTGCAATAACAAGCGGAACAAATACAATATTTGTTGTCTTTACAAAGTACATTGCAAAAGTCCCAAGGGCAAGAAGCATGCTCCTTTTCCTGTTAATTGTCAGAATTAAATAAACGCCGATTGCAGTAAGCCCTGCTGATGGCATGTCAAACAGGCCCTTTGCTGCAAAAAACCAGAAGGTCGGGCTTACTGAAAGCATTGCAGCAGCAATAAGCCCTGTTCGCTCCCCAAAGATTTCCTTCCCTATGAGAAAAGTGAACACAAGTGTTATTGCCCCAAAGATTACTGAAACAAGCCTTGTTGTTGCCTCAGCTTTCATGAAAAGGTTGAATGGTGCTGCCATTGCAGGGATGACTGCATAGTATGGGTAGTTTACCTCAGGCAGCATTATTTTTGCAGGGCTCTTGTAGATTACAAGCGACTGCCAGGCGTATGCTGCCTCATCGTTCATTACCTCTGAGTAATTGAGAAGGGAAATGTTGAATGCAAGGTATGCAATGATAAGAAGTGCAAGCAGTGCCTTGTAAGGGTTGCTTTTCAAAAAGGCTTTGCATTCCCCAAGCTTCATACAATGATTATCTCAAACATGAATTTAATGCTATTCTTGGCAACCTGCTTCCAGAAACAATTTAAGCTTTCTTGGAATTTCTCTTGCCCAATGGGCTCTGTAGAAATCCTTTATAAATAGGGCTAAATAGGAGTTTGCACTCCTATTTAGTATGACCCCTATAACTATATTGTCCGGAAT
>JAFGDB010000039.1 GCA_016932355.1 Candidatus Iainarchaeum sp.
AGAGGCATTGGCAGCCCGAAAACTCGGAGCTCCCTAACCAGCGCGGTTTTTTTGGAGATTTCCTTCCTAAAAGGGGCATAAGGCTGCCTGAGCCTTAGGAAGCCAAAAAGGAATTTCCTTTTCCTGTCCTCAAAGGAAATAAAGCGCTCAAGGCCATTGCTTGAATCATAGTTTTCAGTGAAAAGCCTTGCATTGGAAAGGCTGCTTTTCACATTCTCCTTGTAAGAGCGCAGCCCTGCCTCCCTGCACCTGATGCAGTTGCATTCAACACCTGCTTCACCCGCCTTGCGGAGCGCAATCTGCCTGAGGTTGCTTTTTTTTACGCCAGCAGCAATAAGATGGGAGGGAATGTCCCTCTGCACGCGCATAATCCTGACCCACCTCGGAACAAAGCTTTTGATGGAGGAAACAAGCTCTGCAGCCTTCTCTGTTGAGATTGGCTCAAAAAGGCCATTTCTCCACTGCTTGTAAAGCTCTGTTCCCTCAATCACAAGGCAGGGGTAAATTTTCAGGGAATCTGGCCTGAAATCAGGGCTTGAAAAAATCCTCTTCAAAGCGCTTTTGTCTTTTGAAAAGGAAACGCCTGGCAGGCCAGGCATGTAATGGTAAGTAAGCTTGAATGCTGAATCTTTTAAGAGAGCGGTTGCAGTGATTACGTCCTGCACAGAGTGGCCCCTTTTAATGCGTTCATAAACAGAATCATAGATTGTTTGGACGCCAAGCTCGCACCTCGTGCCACCAAAGGAAAGCATCCTGTTTATTTCAGGCTTGGAGCAGAAATCAGGCCTTGTTTCAAAGGTAATTCCAGTAAGCCTTGTTTTTGCGGTTTCACAGGACATTTTTGCCGAATCAAGATTTCTTGAATTCCGAGCATTGAAAGCGTTAAGGCAGTGCAGCATGAACTGCCTTTGGAATGGAACAGGCTGGCTCAGGAAGGTTCCGCCCATTACAATAAGCTCAACCTTTCCAGTGGAATGGCCTGCCTCCTGCAATTGCTCAAGCCTGTTCCTGACCTGCTTCCTTGGGTTGAAGTTTGCACTTAAAGCGCGCATTGTTGCAGGCTCCTCACCGGTATAGCTCTTTGGGGTTTTTCTGCCCTTAAGGAGAGAGCTGGGGCAGTAGATGCAGCTGCCTGGGCAGTTGTGCGGCTTTGTCATTACTGCAACAACAGCAATGCCGCTCAGTGTCTTGCTTGGCTTGGCAGAAAGGAGTTTGAGCAAGGGCTTGCTTCTCTTTTTTGCAAAGGAAAGCACTGTGGGATTTGTGGGCATGCTGCTTACAGAATGCTTTTTGCAGAGCTCGATCTTTGCCTCGTTCAGCTGCTGCCTTGTTTTGACCCTGCCTGATTCAATGAGGCTTATCAAATCAAGGGAGTAATCCCTGAGCCTGCTCAAATTAAACCACCAATAAGCATTGCCAAACCAAAAGGGCAAAACCGCCTAATCGAAATCAAACTATGAAAGAACTGCAAGGAAGCCAATCAGCAGGTACTGGCTGAATAAGGAGGGGGAAAAGAACGGAAACCCAACAAGGCCTGAAAAGAATTTTCCCCGCAGGGTTGGGCTTACCTCAAGCGAGGCAGGAAAGCTTGAGCTTTCATCGTTCAGCTCTGACTTAACCTTGAAGATGAAACCCCTTTTCCCATAGGCAAGGGCGTCAACATTTAGGTCAAGCTCAGATTTGCCACCGGCAGGCACGCTAACTGAAATTGGGCTGAACCAGTATCTTGGCAGGCTGCTTTCAACAGAAATTGCGTGCGGTGCAATTGAATCATTGCTTGCAGTAAGCCTGAAGGAAGCAGTGTGCCCTACAACAACACCCTGGTCCAAATTATCAATGGACACAGTGAGAAGGCCATCCCTGACGGAAACACCCCCATAGAATGTTTCACTGAACAAAGGGCTTGCCTTGTTTGAAACAGTGAACTCAATCCGCTGGGTGCTGACCTCCGCTTTCCTGGGGAGGGAAATTTCAGCAATGAGTGTTTTGTCTGTTTCAATGGATTTTGCAGACCAGCCTGCAGGCAGAAGCAGCTGGTTTACGGAAATTTCATTCCACTCTGCAGCAAGCCCGCTTTTCTTTTCAACAATAACCCTGAGGGTTTCTCCAGCAGCAACCTTGCCAAAAGCAACTGTATCATTGCTTTCAAGCATCTGGTCAACAGGCTCAACCAGGAAAATGGCTGCAATGCTGCCCTGTGCCAGAACAAGCAGAAAGGCCAGCAGCAACAATTTTTTAAACAAATAAACCCCCAGTAATAATAACCTTAAGAGAATTAAAAAAGGTTTTCATTATGCAGTCCCTTGTGCTAAGTGACATCCATTTCAGGATGGAAAAGATTGAAAAAGCAAAGGAACTTATACATAATAGGGGGTTGGAACTTGCCCTTTTACTTGGGGATTTAACCCAAATGGGCGGCGCAGGGGAAGCGAAGCAGGTTATTGAAGCGCTCAAGCCCACCAAAATACTTGGCATCCCAGGAAACTTTGAAACAAGGGGAGTTTTGGAGGAGCTTGAAAGGCAGGGCCTTTCACTGCATGCGAGAAAGGAAAAAGTTGGGCGGTTTACATTGATTGGGTTTGGCGGCGGCCTCTGGAACGACCCAGGGCAGTTCCTGTTTCCCGAGGAAGAGATTAAGAAAAGCCTGGGTATGCTCTTTAAGGGCGAGCAGAACACCATACTGTTGACGCATTTGCCTGCGTTCGGAACAAAAATGGCTTTGGCGCACAATGGAAAGGACATTGGAAGCAAGGCAGTGAGGGAAGCGATTGAAAGATTCCAGCCCAAAATGCACCTGTGCGGGCACTGCCACGAGGGCATTGGAGAGGAAAAAGTTGGCAAAACGCTGAGCATCAATGTTGGCGCAGTAAAGGACGGAAACGCAATGCTGCTTGAACTGAACGGTGAATTAAAGTGGGAAAGGATAAAGCTGTAGGAAAGGCGCGCTTCAGAGCGGTGAAGGCATACCACAAGGAAACCCTTGAGAAGGCGATTAGCAAAAAGCTTGCTGATGAGAGAATGGTTTCCCTCTCCAAATTTGTTGCAGGCACAAAGGATTTTTTTACCTCAAGCAGCTGCGCTGGAAGAATCATCATAATGCAGCTTCCAAAAGGGGAAAGCAAGCGCGAGGCATCCTTCCACAGGAGATGGCACAGGCCTGCCTCCTTTGAAGAGGTTAAGGAAGCGCTGGAAGAGAAAACAGTCGGGGAGCTTTGGCTGAAGATGGAACCCTTTATTCTGCACATTGGCTGTGAAACGCTGGAGAATGCAAAAAGGATTCTTGCAGTAATGAAAAGGGCAGGCGTTAAAAGGGGCGGCATAATCGTTGCAAAGGAGGGCAAGTTCCTGGTTGAGTTCCAGGGCACGCAGGGAATGTCCCTCCCATTGAAGGAAAATGGCAAAATACTGGCTAGCGATTCCTACATTAAATGGGCTGTGGAAAAGGCAAACCACAAGCTCGGGAAAAACTATGAAATGCTTGAAAGGCTTGAATCAGAATTCAGGAAGGCACTGAAATGACCTCTGAGAATTTGCGCCTGTTCTTTGCAGTGAACATTCCCAAGGAAGTGAAGGAAGAGATTGCAGAAAAGCTGCTCCCGTTGATTCCAAAGGAAAAATGGAGAAAGGTTCTGCCTGAGAATTTGCACGTTACAATAGAGTTTTTGGGGCATCTGCCCAGAGAGGCAGTGAACGGGCTTGAGGGAAAGGTTCAAGAGCTTGAAAGTTTTGAAGGCTTTGAGGCAGAAATGAACTGCATTGGCCAATTCAAAGGAAGGGTGCTATGGATTGGCTTTGGAAAGGGAACAGAGGATTTTAATTTGCTTGGCAGGAAGCTGCAGGAAGCGCTGGAATTGCGCAATGGCAGGTTTCACGCGCACATAACGCTTGCAAGGAACAAGGGCATGGGAAAAAAGGAAACCGATGCCCTTGTTGAAAGGCTGAGGGCAGCTGGATTTAAGAAAACCATTGAAGTTAAGAGCTTGGAACTGATGCAATCTGAACTGCACAAGGCAGGGCCAGAATACAGCGTTGTTTTCTCAAGGGAATTCAGGGCCAGAGAGCAAGCTGCTTCAAAGAAAGGAATTCAGGCCGGGCAATAAGCAGGTGAAAACAGGGAGGAATTCATGCCTGGAGAGCAAGCTGCTTCAAAATTCAGGTTTCAGCAGTAAGTATCTGGAGAACGCCCTCTGGATTGAAGTAGTACTGCTGGACGATTGTTTCAACTTCACTGTTTAGGGTAATTCCCCTGGCAATCATCCATTCAAGGAGCTTTTCCCTTACAAGCATTTCCCTCTTGAGCTCGTTCTTTGAAAGGCCGCACTTTTCTGCAAGAGTTTCAATCACATGGCTTGGGACATCTGTCTTGCCAATCCTGCCTGACTTGTCATTGTACTCAAAAACATTGCTCAAAAGGACCTTTTCATCCATCCTGGCAATTTCAGAAACCTGCTTAACCCTCCTTACAACACCCTTGCTCTTTTCAAAGGTGCGCTGCATTACAACAGCAAGGTCAAGCAGGGGAAGCATCTGCTCTTCAACGCTCATTGGAGGGCTCTTAAGGCGGAGCATCATCTCCCTTGCAGTATTGCTGTGCAAGGTTCCAAGAATGCCCCTGTGGCCTGTGTCCATTGCAACAAAAAGGGTCTGCGCTTCACGGCCCCTTACCTCCCCTACAAGAATCCGGTCAGGGCGCATCCTAAGGCTGTTTTTAAGCAAGTCATCCATGCTTATTTCCTGCAAATCCCTTATCTTTGGCTTTGACTCCATCTGAATCCAGTTCATTCTCCCAGCGAGGTCCAGTTCAACTGTGTCCTCAATTGTGATTATTCGCTCCTTGAAGGGAATGAAGACGGCAAGCACGTTCATAAAGGTTGTTTTTCCGCTCCCTGCGCCGCCTGTCACAATCAGGTTCATAGGGTAGAGGCCAAGGCCCTCAACCATGCACCAGAGGAAGGCAGCAACCTTGCTTGAAAGAGTGTTGTTCTCAATCAGGTTCACTATTGAGAGGGGAACCTTTGTGAACTTCCTTATTGTAAGCGTGTGCCCAAAGGGGGTTGCATAGGAAAAGGTGGCATTTGCCCTGCTGCCGTCAGGCAGCCTTGCATCAAGCAGGGGATGCGACTCATTGAACTGCTTGTTCACTGTTGCAGCAATCCTGCTGATGAGCTGCTGGAGAAAGCCGCGCTCTGTTGCAACAATCCCTGTCTTGCAGTTCCCAAACTTCCTGTGCGTTACAAAAACATTCCTGTCAAAGCCGTTGACCATTATCTCCTCAAGGTCAGGGTCCTGCATCAGCTCCGAGAGCTCCCTGTAGCCAATGCTGTGGTTCAAAACATAGGATGCAAACTGCTTTGGGCTGGAAACGCCAAGCTGCTTTGCAATTGCCTCAAAGTTTCCAAGGATTTCACTGAAGAGCACAGTGCTTGGCAGCTTTGACACAAGCTCGTTTACATCAACCAGCTGAACAACCTTTGAGCGGAACTCCTCCACAAGGGCCCTCTCGCTCTGCAGGCCTGTTGAAAGCGAGGTCAGGCTTATTCTCCTGAGGATGACATCAATGAAAAGCTTTGCTAGCTTCCTTTCGCTTTCAGTGAATGAAGGCGCTAAAATCTCATAAGTGTTGTAGGGAAAGGCCTCAAAAACCCTTTTGCCTGAAGCGGCCTGCAAAAGATTGCCCTTTACTTCCTCCAAATGGAAACACCGCTATTATATAAAACAAATTTATATATAATAGTAATTAGTCAAGAATTAGGGTGAATTGGAAATGGGCAGCAAGGAAATTTTCAAAAAGGTCTTGAAAAGGGTTACACCAACTGAACCGGAAAAGAAAAGGGAAAGGGCGCTTGCCGAAAGGATAATAAAGCAGGTAAAGGAAATGGAGGGCAAGCACGTTGACGTAATGCTCTGTGGTTCAATTGCAAGGGACACCCATTTGCGGGGGGACAACGACCTTGACATCTTTGTCCTGTTTCCGGAAAAACTTGAAAGGCAGGAATTTGAAAGGGAAGGCATCAGGATTGGGAAAAGGGTTTTCCGCGGGCATGAGTGGGAAAAGGCATTTTCAGAGCACCCATACATCAGGGGCATTATTGATGGATTTGACGTTGAAATAGTCCCATCATATAAGGTGGGCAGCGCTGAAATGCTGCAGAGCGCGGTTGACCGTTCGCCATTTCACAACCAGTTCCTGCAAAGCAGGCTTGATGGAAAGCAAAGGCAGGAGACAAGGCTTTTGAGGCAGTTCCTGAAGGGCATCAGGGCATATGGCGCGGACATAAAGGCAAGCTCTGTTCCAGGGTATGTTGTTGAACTGCTCATCCTGCACTATGGCTCTTTCTTGGATGCAATCAAGGCAATTGCAAAGTGGAGGCAGGGCCAGGTAATTGATTTGGCAGGGCATTGGAATGAGAAAGAGGCAGGAAGGGTTTTCTCTGACGCTGCACTGGTGGTGGTTGACCCAGTTGACAGGAACAGGAATGTGGCAGCTGCCCTCTCCCTGAACCAGTTCTCAAGGATTGTTGCAGCATCGCAGGCATTTTTGAGGAGGCCCTCTGAAAAATTCTTCTTCAGGGAAAAGGAAGGGCCATGGCCTGTTTCAAAAGTCAGGAAAATGCTGCAGAAAAAGGAGCTTGTGGCAGTAAAGCTCGGCTACCCAAAGGGGGCACTGCCTGACATTGTGTGGGGCCAGATCCAAAGGCTTGCAAGGAAAATTGAAACCCAGTTAAAGCTTAACGATTTCAAGGTTGTGAGGAGCGAGGCCTGGACTGACGAAAAGCAGGCAATTGTAATGATTTTTGAAGTGGAAACAGGAACATTGCAGAAAAGCCATGTCAAGCTCGGGCCGTTTGTTACTGATGAGGGAAACAGCAGGGCATTCCTTGAAGCCCACAAGAGGGTTATTGCAGGCCCGAGGATTGAGCAAGGCAGGTGGCTTATTGAAATTCCGAGAAAATATGTGAGGATTGAGAGGTTTTTGCAGGATTTTCTGAAAAAGGAGAAGCGTGTTGAGAAAGCCCTCCTTAAGAAGGCGATAAACAAGTTATGCAGGGTAATCCAGGAAAAGCAGATTATTGACCTGTACAGGAAAAACAGGGAGTTTGCAGCATTCCTCTCAAGTTACCTCAGGGGGGAAGAGGAATTCCTCTAAAGCTCTTTGATTTGCTTGTAAACATATAAGTGGTCAGAGTAAGAGCCGTCCCTTAGAAGCACTTCTTTTGGAAAAACACCGTACTGCTTGAAGCCAAGCAGCTCATGCAATTTCTTGCTCCTGATGTTTTTTGAAAAGTAGCTTGATTCAATTACCTTGAACCTTGTGTCCCTTGCTGCAAGCTCAAGAACCTTTTTCGCAAGCCTTGTTCCAATTCCAAGGCCGGTAAATTTTTCCCTGAGCATTATCCCAAACTTGCCCACATGGGGCGAAACATCAAACTCTGAAGGGCGAATTACTGAATCACCAACAAGCTCGCCGCCTATTTCAACAAAAAGAAAAACACCTTTCTCCTTTTCCATGTTCTCAATATTGCCCTGAATGAACTTTTTCTCTGATTCAATTGTTTCATGGTGCCTCTGGCCAAGGAATTCAGCTTCATCACGCGCTGCATTCACAAAGCGGACAGCTGCCCTAACATCATCCAGGGCAGGATACCTGAAAACCACATGCAGGCTTTCCCCAGCCTTGCCCTTTGCATCAAACTCCTCAACTATTTGGCCCTGCTTCATAATTTCACCTAAAGCATTTTGAAAAATTCTTCCCTTGAAATCTTCAATTCCCTCTTAATCATTTGGTTCAGCAACCCAACTTTTACTGGCTTGTTTTTATGGAAGGGGATAACAATTGTCCTGCCGTCCTCATGCTCAAAGGAAATATGGCTTCCCTTCTGCCTTGCTTTTCTAAAACCCAGCTTTAGAATTACCTTTATGAGCTTCTCTGCAGGAACTGGCTTAAGTTTAGGCATGGACAACAATCTCTTCCACAGAAACAAAATTAGACTTAACTTTTCCCTTCCTCTGCTTAACTGTCTCCAAATACAGTTCAATGGCCTCTTTAATGTTGGCCTTTGCTTCCTTCAAAGTGTCGCCCTGTGAATAGCAGCCAGGCAAGGCTGGAACAAATGCGATAAAACCGCCGTCCTCATCCTTCTCAAACAGGACCTCAAACCTCTTCTCCAACTAAAAACACCTCTGAAAAGAATATGCCCAAACCACTATAAAAAATAATACTTTCATAATTCACCCTCTGTTAAAACCTTTACTCCATTCTTCAAAAGCAGTTCAGTTGCAATGCCGTTTCCCTCAACGAGCTTGCCTGAAAAAGTTCCATCGTAGACTTTTCCTTTGCCGCAGCTTGGGCTCTTTGCCTTGAAAATTACTTCTTTAACACCGAGCTCTTTGGCCATTTGCAAAACCTTTTCCGCTCCCTTTTGCAACTGCCCTGTAACATCCTCTCCGGTCTTTGTGAGAACGCGCCCTTCCTTGATTTCCCTTGCTTCCCTTGGGGTGGAAAAACCTGCAATTTGCTCTGGGCAGATGGGGATTGCTTCTCCCCGCTTAACCAATTCCATTACTTTTTTGTTTGCCTTGTTTCCGGCATCGTGCCTTACATTGAATCCAGCCAAACAAGCGCTAACGAGTTTCATTTCAATCACCAATGCGAGCCCGCAGGGCGAGCACATGGCATACGGAGCGAAGCGCAGTATGCCATCAACCCACACTCGGGTTTTGCCGAGTCGCGGATTTTGCCGCGTAACGGACCCGGAGGGATTCGAACCCCCGATCTGCACGTTTCTCCTTTGTTGAAAACCGAAGCATGCCGCCCTTCCAGACTAGGCTACGGGTCCTTATGAAATTATGTGTAATTGTGTTTTTAATCTTTAGGAATAAAAGATTCAAGGTTTTGTATAACCTTTAGTCTTTTTTTAACTAAAGTAGGGATTATATTTTCTTTATCTGAAAGTTTGTCAGGATAATAAGCATTTGGGTTAATACCCCCACCTAAAATCTTATTTTGTTGTTTATAGGTTAATTCAGGTGGCATAAATCCAAACTTTTTCCAGATTAGGAATCTATTAAATTTTATTGGATTCTTAAAGTCAATGAGATTAATCCAATTTATTACATTGGCATCGCCTCTTAACTCTATCTTGTATTTTTGGTGATTGTTATCATTCGGTTGTTGATATGAAACAGTAAACTGAAATCCTGTTTTCATTAGAAGTCTGCAAGTTCCTTCCCACAAATTTTTAGAACACACCCCTAGTGATATTATTGGATAAGTGTGTCTTTTTAGATAGGATTTTGAATAGCCTGAGCCTCCTCGTTTCCTAAAAGAAAGAGAACCATCTGTATCAAACATTCCTCTAATGAAACGGTAGATTATATCCAAGTCTCTTGATTGAAGAACTTGTTCTGGAACGCTAACGGTTAAAGTTTTCTTTCCATAAGGAAAACCAAGTGAATGCATAAACTCTATGGCACTTTTATCTCGAATTACAAAACCGTAAGTATTTCTATGGGAAAAGAACCTGGGTTTTATTTTAATATTAAAAACTCTTTCAAAGAGAGGAACAATATGATTGTCATAGTAATCTTTTTCCTCAAAACCGCCACTTATATCTAGTTCTCTTCGTCTTCCATCATTTCGCAAATAACCATCACCAGCATGAATACCACAAACTTCTGCTAAATCTGGATTCATTTTCTGCTCCAAAACAAGTTCACCAATAGAATCTTGTTTTTCTCTTTTAAAGCATTTTTGATAGAGTTGTGTTCCGGTGGTCATAGCAACCACCAAGCAAACCCAATGCCAAAGAAGAAGCCTGCAAGGTGTTTGCATAGCTCTGTTGTGTGCTCATCCAAGCCTATGCTTTCCAATGCCAGCACAGGCAAGAAAGCAAGAAAGAAAAAAGAAAAAATGTGGGAGGTTCATGGCCTGCACCTTTCCTCAAGCTTTCTAATTACATCCTCAAAAGACGGCTCTTTTCGTGCCTTGCCCACTAAAACCAATAGAGGGATACCATCGCTGAATGGTCTTCTTTTTGTTTCTGAATTTGAAAAACTCATAATCAAACACCTCCGATTTAATGAATTTTTTCGTGGACGTCTTGCGGATTTTGGAGGCATTAAATCCTTTGCCCCGAGCTCAAGCGAAGGCAAAGGTTTAAGCCGAGAAAATTCGAGTCCTTAGAAAAAATTCAATTCAAAGGAGGTGACGAGTAAATTAAAGAAAACTCATTTGTTAGGAAAAAGGTTTAAAAGCCTCGGAGGACTAAATTTAATGGTGTTTTATGAGATTACCTAAGTGGCCATGGGGGGGCAAGAAAAAGACAGGCTCCAACCTAAGTAGGGCATATTTGGACGAAAGAAACAGAATGATGGGAGAGCGGGAAAGGGAGAGAAAAGATGTACTTGGGCTAGGGGATAAAACAGCGGAAAAAGAACAAGCAAAGAATAAGGCAAAAGAGCAGGCTGCTGCTATGGAAAAGGCAAAGGCTAATATGGCGGCAAAGGAAAAACAGGCAATAGCTATGATGGCTGAGAAGGCTGCTACTCTGCAATTCTTTGTTGAGGCATGCAGGAAAAAAGGCCTAGACCCAAAAAAGGCTTTTGCACACTATTGCAGTGAACTGAGAAGAGATGAGGATGTTACTGACCAGGAAGTGGTGTTAAGAATGAGGGTGAATGCCAGGCGGAAAGCTGGCGAGAATGTGCGCTTTAGTGCAACCGGGTTTTATGCAAGACTAATTGTTAAAAAATATTTAAGCTAGGGCCTGAAAACAAACAGTAGCCTTTTTAAAGAATAGCCAGCCCAGTTATTTAAATCAGGAAATTCTTTTTTGAGTGGTTTGATATGAAGGTTTGCAGCACGTGCAATAGGGAAAGCCAGGACTATGTTGAATTCCGCTGCCCTAAATGCGGGAAAACAAGGATTGTCAGGTGTGAGAACTGCAGGAAGACAGCAAAGCCCTACAAGTGCGAGGAATGCGGCTTTGAGGGCCCATAGGTGATTCTTTTTGGGAAAGACCCTTGTAATCTACAAGATAAATGCAGCTGACATGGAAAAGCTGGATGAAACCATTGAGGCAATCAAGACAGTGAAAAAGGGCGAATTCAGGGACGCGAAGAGAATTCCAATAGGCTTTGGTGTGGAAGTAATAAAGGCAGCTTTTACAGTTCCTGAAAAGAACGACACAATCGTGGAAGAGCTGACCAGTGAACTGAATTCCCTGGAAGAAGTGGAAGAGGCAGAAATGCAGGAAATGACACTGGTGTAAGGTTATCTTCTACATAACCATGCTTGTTTTTTATTGGTTTTTTACCTAATTCTTCTTTGAGATGATTTCAAAGGCAGTCCTAAGAAACTGGAAAACCCACTCTGACAGCACTTTTGAGTTTGGAAAGGGGACAAACGTGCTTGTGGGCCAAATGGGTTCTGGAAAGACAAGCGTAATGGACGCAATATGCTTTGCACTATTCGGAACGTTTCCCGCGCTGCAGGCAAGGAAGGTTTCCCAGCAGGAAGTAATACAAAGCAAGCCGAACAAGGCAGAAAAGGCAGAGGTTGAACTCTTTTTTGATTATGCAGGAAAGCAGTACAGGGTTGAGCGTACAATCAAGGAAAAGGGAAGCAACGAGGCAAAGCTCTACTGTGAGGGCAAGTTTGTTGCAGGGCCAAAGCCAACTGATGTGACTGCAGCCGTTGAGAACGCCATTGAAATCAATTACAATTTGTTCAGCAGGGCTGTTTACTCAGAGCAGAACGAGATTGACTTCTTCCTGAGGCTGAGCCCGCGCGAGAGAAAGCAAAAATTTGACGAGCTGCTTGATTTGAAAAAGTATGAAACAGTGAGGGCAAACGCAGTTACAGCCGCAAACAGGCTGAAGGGAATTGCAGGCGACAGGAAAGCATTCCTCAAAGAGCAGGAGGCCTCGCTCAGGGAAGAGGACCAGGAAAAGCTAAGGAAGAGGATTGCTGAAAAGGGGGAGGAAAGCAGGGAAATTGAAGGAAAAATCAGGGAAAGGGAAAAGCTTGCTGAAGGGCTGGAAAAGGAAATAAAAGGGCTTGAGGCAAAGGAAAAGGAATTCAATTCACTGAAGGAAAAAATAGTGCAGGGCAGGGAAAGGGCAGAGCAGCTGGGAAAGGCAATTGCTGAAACAAAAAGGCAGGCAAAGGGCAAGGCAAGGCATGAGATTGAGAAAGAGCGCAAGGAAACTGAAAAGGCCCTGCAGGAAATGGAAAAGGGTTTAGAGGAGCTTGAAGGCCAGAAGAGAGAACTTGAAAAGGGAAAAAGCCAGCAGGAAAAGTCAATGGCAGTAAACGAGAAAAAAGCTGAAGAGCTAAAGGAGCACCTGGAGCAGCTGCAGGGACTGAAAGCAGTATGCCCTGTATGCAAAAGAAAGCTTGAGGAAAGCTCAAGGGAGCAGCTCGTAAAGGAAAACAGGGAAGGGCAGAAAAAGGCAGGGCTTGAAGCCGAAAAATGCGGAAAAATTCTATCAGAAATTGGAGACAGGCTTGAAAAGCTAAGGGAAAGGGAAAGCAGGGGAAGGAGGGGAAGGGAAACACTGCAGGGGAAAATGATTGAGCTAAAGCACCTAAGTGAAAAGGTTGAATTGCTTGAAGGCAAGGAAAAGGAACTGGGGAAAACACAGGAAGAGCTTGAAAAGCACGAAAGGCAGGCAAAGGAACTTGGCTTTGATGAAAAGCTGCTGCAGCAGAAGAGAAAGGAAATCATTGAGCAAAAGTCAGCCACAGAGGCAGCAAAGCAAAGCATTAAGGCAAACAGCGAAATGGTTAAGGAATTGGGGGAAAGGCTTGAAAAGGTTGAGAAAACAAAGCAGCAGCTCAAAGAGCTCAGGGAAAAGATTGCAGGAATCGAGGAAGCAGTTGAAAAGATGGGCTACTTTACAAACGCGCTGCAGGCAGCGCAGAGTGAATTGAGGGAAAGCCTGGTTAGCATAATCAACCAGGCAATGGAGAACATCTGGGAAAGGATATACCCCTACAAGGACTTCAAAACAGCAAAAATGTGGGTGGAGGAAGGCAGCTACGAGCTAAAGGCACTGGACAGCACAGGAAACTGGGTAAGGGTTGAAGGAATACTTTCAGGGGGGGAAAGGAGCGCTGCAGCAATATGCATAAGGATAGCATTCTCGCTTGTCCTAACGCAGAATTTGAGCTGGCTGATTCTTGACGAGCCAACCCACAACCTTGACAGCAATGCAGTAAGCACTTTGAGCAAAATGATGCAGCAGCACCTGCCTGAATTTGTTGAGCAGATTTTTGTAATAACGCACGACAACGAGATGAGAAAGGCAGCCTCTGCCAGCCTCTACATCCTGGAAAGGGACAAAAACCAGAACCTTGCAACAAGGCCGGTTCTTTCAGAAAGCTAAGCCTTGCCTTTCAAACAGGGAAACAGTCAGGCTAGTTTGCCTTGTTCTTTTCATTGATCTTCCTTGTGATAAAGCCAGCAATCATGTTCCTGTCAAACTTGCTGAGCGGAAGCTCAAGCATGTCAATGACCCTTTTGTTCTCATCAAAACCAGAGCCAAAGCGCTCAGGAAAGCTCTGCAAAAGGGTTTCAGCCCTCATCTTAATGTTTCTTGGAACAGCTTTGCCCAAAATAGACCACTTCAAACACTTATCTCTTCCATCCTGCCGTTTGGAAGCCTTCTCAGCACAACCATTGGCAGAACACCCTGCTCAAGCTCAACCTTTGCCAAATCATAGGGCTTTGACTCCTTGTCTGGCTTAACCAAAGGCGGAGCGCCCAAAGCAAGCTGCAAAGCCCTTGCGCTTATCAGCCTTGCCCTTTCAAACCTGGTTATCAAAGACATAAATAAAAACCGAAAATAAGCCCTTAACTAAGATAGAATAGAGAAGATTTAAAAATGCTTACCAAATGGCCTTTTTTGGATGCCTCGGCCTTATCAAGGCAGGCACTTTTTGCATTTCACTGAACTGTTCAATCAGGGAAAGGGGCCTTTCGCTCCTTACAAGCACATTGCCATCCTGAAGCAAAAAGGCCCTGCTACCCCTTTTCTGGGTAAAGCTCTTGAAGTTGCTGAGGATCAACGATTCAATGCACTCAAAAGCCCCACTGACTTTTGAATTGAAAAAACCGCCTGCACCATTCTTCAAATATTCTGGGATTAAGGCAAGAAGCCCTGAAAAAGCGCTGGCCCTTGCCCCTGCAAAAAGAAAATCAACATCGCATGAAAGAATTTCAACAGCATTAACCCCGTTTTGGGAAAAGCAGGCTGATTCAATTCCTGCTGATTTGGACTCTGCGGAAGAGGCCATTGCCTGAAGCCCAGCTATATTTATGGAAAGCGAGGATTCTTTCTTAAGGCAGAACCAGTGCAGCTTTTCCCCCTGCAGTATGCGCACCTTCCTCTTTTCAGAGAGGGAAAGGGCATCATTCAGAGGTATAAAGGCCCTGTCGTGCCTGTCAAAAGGGCCCACAGGAAAATCCTGGAGGAAAAATTCCTGCTTTCTCCTCAACCTCTGGCTCTTGCCCTCATTGCCCTCATGGAAGGATTTGGCAAAAACCGGGAAAGAGCTGTCAAAATAAAAGCCGTCCTGCAAAAACTCAGCCTCCACAAGCGAATTTGGCAAAACATTGCTGCTTTCAATAGAGCTTGGCCTGCAGCAGCCGCAGTCTATTGTGTCAGGGCCAAGGTTGTAGAAAGGCCTTGTGAGAATTGTTGGCCAGAGCTTGCTGAAATCAAACAAGGTTGCATCAGAGATGCTAGGCAGAGGCCTTCCATTACTTGCACTTAGCGAGCCTAACCCATTACCAGTTCTCTCCTGCTGCTGCCAGAAAATGTTTTCAAAAAAGGCCTCTGCATGCATTTCCTTGTGAGGTGATAAGTCAGCAAGCGGCAATTTGAGGAGATTGCTTAAGGCAACCTGCTCAAGTAATTTAAAAGCGGTTTCGCAGTCGGCTGAAGCCAGCTGACTCACTGTTTCAGGCAGGGCATCTGAAAAGAAGGGCAGGAAAACCAGGGGCAGCCCACTGCCTTCAACCTTTGAAAGCCCTTCATCAGAAAAGAAACGGAAGCAGTCAAAGTAGCTCCAGTTTTGCTCCAGCAAAAACTGCCTTTCAGGATTTAGCACAACAGGCTTAATCCCTGTTTCTCGGAAAACGGTGTTTGCTGCCTCATTCAAAAGGCCGAAGCTGCCGGCTGAAACCTTGAATGAGGTTTCACAGGAAAGCACCTTGAAGGATTTGCTTTGCCCTGAAAAAAAATCATTCAGTTCAGGCTCTTCAATTCTTTCCTTGCTCAGGTAAAAGGAGGGAAAGAAGGGCATTAATAGGTTCCTCCTAATGTTAAGCCGGGAGAAATCCAAAAGGACAGCCCTTTTATCCTCTAGGTATTTAGCATCAGTAAGCCATAGCTTTGTCGGGTTTAAGGAGGCCATACTGTAAAATAGCGGAAGTAGTGGTATTTAAACAGCCGGGGAAGAGAGTGGAGTTCCGGTGGTTACTGCTCTTTACCCTGTTCCGGTGCTCTTGAAGTGAAGTCTTTTTCAGCCTTTTTCAGGTGCTTCTTGTAAGAGAAAAAATCGCTCTGCATATAGTTCTGCTTGCATTTTTCCATTGCACAAAAGCTCATGTACTGCGAGCAGGTTGCCTTGCCGTTAATGTTCTTTACGTGCTTGCACTGCCGCCAGTCAATCTCCTCGCGCTTTTCCACCTTGGGCTTTGCCAAATCAGCGTCAACAAAGTTCATCAAAACCTTGCGCGGGTTGATCTGCGGAGTGTTCTGCTTGGCTGCTGCAACAAGATGACCCAAAGGCATGTTGTAACATAATTGCTTTCTTTATTTAAAAAAGTTTCGCATTAGAGCAATTCCTCTGTTTCACTATCTTTTTTCTCCTTTCCCTCTTCAAACTGCAGTGCTGCCTTTTCCAAAGAGATTTCGTGCTTGCTCTCCTGGCTTTTTCTCTGCCTTACCTTGAAAAAAACAGGGTAGTGTGTTGCCTCCCCTACAATTAGGGCTTCGCCAACGCGCAAGGAAGTAATCATCTCCTGGCTTTTGCTGTCAAGCCCTTCAGAACTTTCGCCAATGTGCTTCAGGTCATAGGGGTTCATTATCCTGAGTATTATGTGGGTATTGCACTGGCTTAGGGAAGTTGTGTCCAACTGCACTGGCCTCTGTGAAACAAGGCAGAGTGAAGCCCCAAACTTCCTGCCCTCCCTTGCAATTGTCCTGACAATGCTCCTTGAGATTGCGGTTTCACTCTTTGCCATCTGGGGAACGAACTGGTGGGCCTCCTCCAATACAAGCAGAAAGGGCGGAACAGTTTTATTGCGCCTCTCAAAGAACAAGCGCTGTGCAAAGTGGCTTACAATTACCTGCTTCTTCTTCAGGTCAATCAAATCGCCCAAATCAATCACAGTAAGCTGGCCTGGCTTTACCAAATCAACAATGCTTGGGTTGTCTGTTTTGCCAAACAGGTGCATTTCCCTCAAAGAATCAAGCCATGCAATTAGGGGGCCCTTGCTGTTCTCCTTTATTGCTTCGTCCCTTGAAATCGCCTCCCTCAAATCAGTAAGGTCAAATGGGCCAAGGCCCTGCTTCATTTCACTCTTCAGCTTGGAAAGAAGCCTGCTTAGGTCGCGCTTCTGTGGCGCGCTCAAGCCAGGGATAATTCCTGAAACAACGTTAACGCTGAGCCTTGGGACGCCAATCTTTATGTCCCGCGCTTTGACAAGCTTTGTTTTGCTGCTGTAATCCTTGGCAGCCTTTTCATTGGGCGGTTCGGCAAAGCTGCTGTATTCCCCGTGCGGGTCAAGAACAACTGTTGCAATTCTCCCATCTTCCCTCTTCCTGTCCAGGAGCTCTTCAAGCAGGACAGAAACAAGGTAGCTCTTGCCTGCTCCGGAGAGGGCAAGGATTGCAAGGTGCTTCTTCAAAAGCGAGGACATGTTCAAATTCACGGACAGTCCATGGTGCTCTACCTCGCCAAGGTGAAGGCCTGACTCCATGTCAAACTGCAGGAATTTTTCCAAGGATTCTTTTTTTGCAAGGCTCACCCTTGTTCCAGGGGAAGGGGGAAAAGTTGGCCTTTTTGTCAAGCCCTCCTTTGTAAAAACACCAAGCGGCCTTGTCCTTGCAACAAGGTACTCCCATTCTGCAGTTGGAAACTGCTCAAACAAGGCTGAGCCACTGCTTTCAAACTCCTTCACTGAATCAGCCCTTTCAAAGTACCTGTTTGTTTTGAAAACGTCGTTCACCAAAGCAAACATTGTGCCCTGTGAACAGGGCAGTTCAACAAACTGGCCCCTGTGGACAATGCCCTTGTTTACAACAAAGTCAACGCTGCTGGGGCTTGGGCTCTCCTGCCCTGAAATCACTGTTCCAATCTCTTCCCTGTTTTCCATGAAATCACTTTTTTCCTGAAATTCCAAAATTTTTTGTAAAGACAACACTGTGGGAGTGTATTTTTTGAATTGAAAAATTGAGCCTTTTAGCCAGCTGATGCAGCCGTTCATTTGAAATGCTTGTGTCAACTATTCCAATTCCGCCTGGCTTTAGAACTGAAACAATCTGGAAAAGGGCTTTTTCACCAGCCGGCGTGTAAAGCGCGCCGCCTGCTGTTGAAACAACCAGATGAAACTTGTTTTTTCCGAATTCACCAACCAAGCCAAGCACATTGGCAACCCTGTCTGGAACAACGTTTTTTCTTACATCAGTTGTTGTAATGCGCAAACCCTTTCCAAGCTCAGAGCGCAATAATTCTTCCTTTAGGGAGCTCCTGCCAGCGCCTTCGTCCAAAACGCCTAATTTTTCAAAAGGAAACCTTTTTTGCAGCTTTTGAAGCAAGGGCTTGAATTTTATGTTGTGGAGTGACTCAACAGAAAGCAGGCCATCAACATCAAAGGCATCTTTGCCCCTTACCCAAGTGTCTCTAATCGCACTTAACTCCTGTTCTTCCACTCTTCTTCGTTCTTCCCCAGTAAGCGCTCTGAAAGAAACATTCTTCCTCGCCCTTTTCCGCCTTAAGTTGATTTGCTGTTTTCTCCTTCTTTTCCCTGGGTTCAAACTTAATCACTTTTCCTTAAAACCTTTAACAAATTTTGGGTTGCCCCTCAAGGCAAAGCCCTGGTAGCTGCACTTTGGGCAGTAGTACTGGTCGCCAAGCTTGCCGCCCAAAAGCCACTTCAAATCTGTTGAACCACACTGGGGGCAAACCAAAACATCTTTTTCACCCTTTTTTCCCAAAACAAAAACCACCCTTTTCATGCAGTATAAAATTCCAAAAAAACTAAAACGGCCTATTGTCCCTGCGAAGCCTTAATTTAAATCCCTTCCCCAACTTGTTTAAAATCTTGTCGTAAACTATTTCAATCTCCTGCGGCTTAAGCCTTGCATTGAAGTCTGCCTCAATCAGTATTGCAGGGTAGGCATACTCGCGGTGCATGCAGCTCTGCGCAAAGACAGTGGAGGCAATGCTTGAAGCATGCTCTTCAATGCTCTCCCCGTTGGGGTGCAAAAATTCCACGCGCAGCGGCCTGTCAAATGCAACAGGCTTAATGTAAAAGGCATGGACAGCCCTTGCCCACCCTTCATCAAAGTCCATGAGGATTGGGTGCTCCTTTATTGAGGAGGTGTAAGTGAATGAAAGGCTCCTCTGCCCTGGCTTCAGCAAGTAGTCAAGGAGAACTGCATCATAGCAGTTGTCAAGCTGGCCTGAAAGGCCTTTCTGGCCTGCAAGCAGATGCTCTTGTAAAATTTGCCTGAAGCGGCTTCCCCTTGAATCCTCAACGCATGCAATAAGCTCACAATTGGCCTTTGCAGCTGTTTCATAAAGGCTTTGGAACTCCTCAAGCATTTTATGATAAGCTGACTTTATCCTGCTGTCCTTCCTCGGCTTGTCAGCATACTGGGGAACCATGCTCCCATCCAAAAAGCAGAATTTTGGGGAGAATTTTTCAATCAGGGCTTTTGCTGTTGAAACCTCCTGCAAAAGCCTTTGAATGCTCTTGTTGCACTGGAATTCATCAAACTCCAGGCTGCCGCTGCTCAAGTGCGGCTCTGGAAAGGAGTAAATGCTCGGGTAATAGTCTGCCTTTGCAACCCTGTTCCTTTCATAGCTGAACACAACGCCGACAGACCTTATCAGGATTAGGTCAAGGGCAAGCAAATCCTTTCCAATAAAGCCTGAGTCAACCCCTGCAATTTTACAGTCCAGCCCAGCCTTTTCAACTGGGGAAATGAGGCTTTTCTCCAAAAGCTCTGCACTCTTCAGTTCAAGCAGGTTGTGCTTTTGCAGTGGCAAGAGCCTTTCGGCAAGCGCTTTCCTGCTGCGGTCCATGGCAGCAACGTTGTCCACAGCCTCCGAAATAACCTGGTGCAGCTGCATTTCAGTAAAATAGGGGAATAAGTGGTTTAAAAAGCCTTGGAAAGAGCACTGTTCCGGTACTAAGAAAACTTTTAAAGAAAAATGCAATAAGTTTAGGTTATGGCACGGGCAAGAAAACGGAGAGTAACTGCTCAAGATATGAGATTACAAAATGCCTCTAGAAGAGGAACCCGTGAATTGTACAGGGAAAAATTCTCGACAGGGGAAAGGGAAAGGAAGATTTTTGAGCTGACCCGTAGGCAAGAAGACTTAAGAAGGCTTATTTGGGGATTTAGAAAGGCCAACGGCTGGAAAGATAACAGGACCAGATATTCCGTACCAGAAGGCTACTGGGGCAGGACATTGAACAGTTACCTTAAAATTGGGGTTACTGGAAGAGACTTAAAAATAATTAACTTTCTCTCAAGCCCTGAGGCAATCCATGCCATTAGGCAGCGTGGGAGAATGAGGCAGGCTGCTTCAGTGCTTGGGAAAAGAGAGTTGAAAAGGCTCCAGAAAGAGATGAACGCTGCCTTAAGATGGGTTTTTGCAAAATCACACACATAATAGCACTTATAGGCGAGCGAAGCGAGCATAATCAATTCCTCACTTCGTTCGGAATTGGCTCAAACCGCGGCCTGGTTTTGTCGGCCAACAGAAAACTATTTAAATTCCGGGTGAGTTATTTCTTCTATAAGCAGGAGAAGGTGCGTTTTTTGGCAAGGGCAGTTTTCAACCTAAAGAGCGTTGTGCACAAGTGGAGGCCTCCCTTCAGCAGGACAGTGGACAGCCAGGAGGTAACTGTGGGGGAAGGGCAGGAATTTGACAGGATGGAAAGGCCAAACGAGCATGTGTTCAAGCTCATCAAGTGCGATGGAAACAAGGCGCTTGTTGAATTCAATCACCTCTTTACATTGAAGGGCCACGAGCATCCAGGCAACAGGCAGATCTGGGTTGGAAAAATAGAGGAAATGAACTTCACCTACCTCTGGGGCGAAGACGGCATAACAAAGAGCCTCAGATTGAAGGAAATAATTGAATGAGGCTGTTGCTGCAAAGCCCTGATAGCTGAAGGAAAAAATTGGGCAAGGGAATGAATCAGGCTATTTCTGGGAAAACAGCAAGCAAAGGCAAGGTTTATAAACATTATATGAAATATGTTTCATATGAAATCTGATTCAACCCCTTTTCATTTATGCTTTGAGGTGCTGGGAAACCCCCTGAGGATAAAGGCAATCCAATCCCTGAGGAAAAGCCCAAAGAGCGTTGGGCAGCTGGTTAAGGAAACAGGGGAGGAGCAGAGCAAGGTAAGCCATTCCCTGGCTGCTTTGCGCAAATGCCAATTTATTGAGGGAAAAAGGCAGGGCAAGAAAATGGTTTACTCTTTAAGAAAGCAGTTTTTGAATAAGATTGAGGAATGCGATATTTTTACAGCCCTGGAAAAGCATTACGCTGACCACGGCTGCAAGTGCTGGAAGTGTGAATGTTGAAAAAGGTGAAGAATTCTGAAAAAGCAGGAACGCAGGGCAAATGCTTTTGCTGTTGCTGCAAGTGCTGAGGGAAACAAAATGCAAGGAATATATTCGGACCAAAGCATTTTGCAATCAAAAGACTTGAAAAAAAGGTGGCTCAATGAATAGAATTTACTTGGACCATGCAGCCACTACTCCATTGGATAAGCGGGTTCTCAAGGAGATGCAGCCATACTTTTCTGAAAAGTATGGGAACGCGAGCAGCCTTCATTTCTTTGGAACAGAAGCAAGGGAGGCAATGGAAAAATCAAGGGACGCGATTGCAAAGGCAATCAATGCAAGGCCAGAGGAAATTGTTTTTACTAGCGGAGGCACTGAATCAGACAATATTGCAGTGAAGGGTGTTGCTTTTGGGAACAAGAAAAGGGGAAAGCGTGTTATTACAAGCAAGATAGAGCACCATGCAATTTCTCACACTTGCCAGTTCCTGGAAAAGGACGGCTTTGAGGTAAGCTATTTGAATGTGGACAAGGAAGGGAGCATTGATTTGGCTGAACTTGAAAAAGAGATTGGGGAAGGCACAACATTAGTTAGCGTAATGCACGCAAACAATGAGATTGGGGCAATCCAGCCAGTGAAGGAAATTGGAAAGCTTTGCAGGGAGAAGGGAATTTACTTCCACACAGATGCAGTGCAGAGCGTTGGCAAGGAAAGGATTGATGTGGAAAAAATGGGTATTGATTTGCTGAGTGCTTCCGGGCACAAGTTTTACGGACCAAAGGGAATTGGCTTTTTGTATGCAAGGAAGGGAACAAAGATCCACCCATTAATGCACGGCGGGGGCCATGAAAAAGGCATAAGGCCTGGAACAGAGAATGTTGCAGGCATTGTTGGAATGGCTGCTGCTTTGAAAATTGCAGAGAAGGAAAGAGAGAAAGAGAATGCAAGGGAAAGAAAGCTTGCAAAGAAGCTGGTTAATGGTGCTTTGAAAATTGAAAATAGCTGGCTTAACGGCCCTGCAGTGGGAAAAGCGCGTTTGAGCAATAATGTGAATCTTGGCTTTGATTTTGTTGAAGGGGAAAGCATTGTTCTAATGTTGAGCGATAAGGGAATTGCTGCAAGCACTGGCAGTGCATGCAGCACAAGGGACTTGCAGCCAAGCCATGTCCTTAGGGCAATAGGCCTGCCCCACGTGAAATGCCATGGAAGCTTGAGGCTTACTTTGGGCAGGGGAAACACAGGGAAGGACATTGATGTTGTTCTGAAGGAACTGCCCTCAATTGTGAAAAAGCTAAGGGAAATCAGCCCGCTAAGGAAAGGCGTTGACATCAGCGAATTTGAGGAAGATGTAGAGCATACTCACAAGCATTGAGTACCGGAACAGTACTCTTTAGAAGCGATTAAAAAGAAGGAAAAGAATATTTTATGGAGGAAATAGAATGTATTCAGACAAAGTGTTAGACGAATTTCGACACCCGCAAAATATTGGAGACATAAAGAATCCTGATGGAGTAGGTAAAGTTGGAAATCCACAATGTGGAGATTTGATGTGGGTTTATATTAAAGTCGGGAAGAACAAGGCAGGGGAAGAAATAATTAAAGATATTAAGGTGAAAACTTTTGGTTGTTTGCCCCCTAATGAAAAAGTCGTTCTTGGCAGTGAATGGGCAAACATTGATTCAATAAAGGAAGGTCAAAGTGTTATCAATGGAGAGGGCACAAAAGATTTTGTAAACAAATTTTTTGAAATACCCTACAATGGAAAAATGCTTACATTTGTTCCGTTTGTTTCTCGCTATAACTCCTTTTCGGTAACAAGAGAACACCCCATACTTGGTGTGAAAAGAGAAAATATTAGTGGGGGCAAATCATTGTATGGGAAATCAAAATGGCTCAGAGTTGACAGATCTAAAATTGATTCAATAAAACCAGAATTTATAAAGGCGGGGGAATTAAAAACGGGGGACTTCCTTGTATTTACATCTCCAAAAGAGAAGAAAGACAAGACTGAGCTTTCAAAGGATTTACTAAGACTACTTGGATATTATCTTGCGGAGGGTTACCCAATAGCGAAAGGAAATGCTGTGGCCTTTGCGTTTCATAAAGACGAAAAAGAGTTCATTGAGGAAGTTGACCAACTTGTAAATAAAATAATTAATAAAAAAACAAGCAGAAGAACAAGAGGGAATGTAACTGAGATATATTTTTGCTCTAAGAAATTCTCTGATGTTCTGCTTAAATATGGGGGCAAGGGGGCAAAAAGAAAAACTCTTTCAGAAGAAATTATTTTACTTCCACCAAAAAAGCAAATGGAAGTGATAAAAACTTTTTGGGCAGGAGATGGAGATCGCACAACAAGACGAAAGAGTGATAGTCCAACTTATCGACTAGCAACTGCATCAGAAAAACTAGCAATACAATTTCAAGAAATCCTTGCGAGAAATGGAATATTTTCCTCAATATCAAAAAGACAGAGAAAGGAACACCAAATAGAGAGGCGAAATGTAACTGGTTCACCGCTGTATATTGTTAAGTATAAAACAGGAAGAAAACATAACTTTGTACGACCTAGAAAAGACTATTTTTTAGTACCAATAAAACAAATCATTCAAAAGAACTATGACGGCTTTGTTTACAATTTACATATGACAAATAGTCCAAATTCATACCTTGTAAAGGGGTTTGTAGTACACAATTGTGTTGCGGCAATCGCAACCTCAAGCAAGCTAACTGAAATTGTTAAGGGCATGACTTTGGAGGAAGCCCTAAAAATTGACAAGGCAAAGATAGCAAAAGAACTTGGTGGGCTGCCTCCAATTAAAATGCACTGCTCTATTCTTTCAATGGACGGTTTAAGAAAAGCAATTGAAGACTACAGAAGCAAAAGCAAGTAGTTAAGTTTTTATTCAAGAAAATTGATTATCTAAACGATTAAATTGAAACACAAAACCAGGGTTTTTGCTTTTGCCTTTCTCTTTGTTCTAATTCCAAGCAGGGTTAATGCTTATATGGATTACACTCTAACAGGGGAAACAAGAAAAAAAAAACTACAGCAGAAAAGCCAGAGCAAGAAGAAGAGAAATGGATGCAATTCAAACAAAAAGGCATATAAAATGCTTGAAATACTTAAGCTATTGGCGTAATGCATGGGTTTAAAGCAGGCAATTGTAGTTAGGACCGATTTGGGCATGGGAAAGGGGAAAATTGCAGCGCAGGCAAGCCATGCAAGCGTTGCAGCCCTGGACAAGGTTACAACATCTGCATTCAACGCTTGGCAAGAAGCAGGAATGAAAAAAATAGTTTTAAAGGTTTCAGGGAAAAAGGAACTGCTTGACCTCTACCAGAGCGCAAAACAAAAATTGCCTGCAGCACTGGTGAAGGATGCAGGCATGACACAGGTTAAGCCAGAGGAGCCAACATGCATTGCGATTGGGCCTGCAGATGAAAAGGAAATTGACAAGCTCACAGGAAACCTCAAGCTGCTCTGAAATTGGCAGGCAAAGAGGCGGCACTGGAAAAAAAAGCAGACCTGCCCCTAATTTAAAATTGGAAAAATTTCCAAATTGCAGGAATCAGATTACTGTTCCAATTAGTTCTTCACCAACAGCGTAAGCGCACTTTTCCTTGTAGGGTGAGGGCATCTGATTGCACAAAGTGTACTCTGCCTGCTCCCTTGCAAGCTGCGTAATGCAGTGGTATTTCCTGTCAACATTGCTTGGGAATTCCTGCTCGCAGATGCTTTTGTCAAAGAGTTGCCTGGCAACCTCCTCAATGCAGATGGCATTTCTTGCTTCCCCCACAATGTTGTCGCAGAGCCTTACATTCTTTTCCTCGCCTGCCTGAAAGCTCCAGCACAGGTCGCGGTCATAGCTGCTTTCAAGGTTTGGGCAGTTTCCAGGAACAGGCGCTGGATTCCCCAGGCTTACAACAATGCCAGGGGTTTCGCCAAAATCAGGCTCAAACTCATCCTCAACAGGCTGGCTTGCCTGCTGCTGGTTAAGGTAAAATATAACAGCGCCTAACAGCACAAAGGCCACAACAGCTGCAACCGCAATCTTCTGGAGCATACCGCTCTAAATTATGGCTAAAACCATATTTAAGCTTTTGGAAAAAGCAGGGGAAACGATTATTAACCAAAAAGCGCTAATAGATTAGAAAAGTGGTTTGAATGCCTGCATTGAAAAGCGGAATAATTGAAGTAATACAGGAAATGGTCAGAAACGGGGAAAGCGAGGAAAAAATAATAAAGAACCTCCAAGAGCTTGGCGTAGACAGGGAGCAGGCAAAAAAGCTGCTCCTCCTTGGGGAGGCTGACACATTTGCACTGCTGCAAAGCGAGATAAACAAGATTGTTAAAAGGTACGTTGAAGAGGAAAAGCCAAGGATGGCAGTTTTCATAAGGGAAGAGGTAAGGGGCATTTCAGACAAGATGACTGAAAACGTGGAAAAAAGGGCATTGAACGCATTCAAAGAAGACCAAAGGTTTATAGAAAACCAGGCAGCAGTGTTCCAGGCAAGGGTAAACCAGAGCGTGAAAAACATCCTTGAGCTGAACGAGGAAACCAAAAAAAGCATTGCAGAAATCAGGAAAAGGCTTTCAATAACTGAAAGGGCAGTCTGGGAAATGAAGGACAGGGTGCTTGGAAGCAAGGGCATTGACACAGCAAGCAAAATACTTGTTGCACTTGAAATTGGGCTTGTTGGGGCAACCGCATACCTTGCTTTTGCAATGGGGAAAGAGGCAAGCATTGACTTAATGGTTGCAGCAGCAGCAATAGCCGCAGTGCTTGCAACCATGGCAATAATAATAAGGCGAAGGCTGTAGAAAAATTACTTTTTCTCATTGGCTGACGTGAATTCAGACAGTGCCCGCAGGGCATCCTTGAGCAAAACCTTGCCCCTAAGGCTCTTTGTTTCAGAAAGCCTGAGCTTCAGCTCTGAAATCATATCCTCTATAAGAAGCCGCATGAATAAAACAAGCCTG
>JAFGDB010000040.1 GCA_016932355.1 Candidatus Iainarchaeum sp.
CAAAGGAAAAAAAGCTTGATGTATGCAAGGCAGTGAAAATTGCACTGGTGCACGACCTTCCTGAAGCAATCTGCGGCGACATTGCCTCAAGGGCAAAAGAGCAGGACCAGGCAGTAAGCAACAAGGAAAAGCACAGAATTGAGGAAAAAGCACTGGATGAAATTTTAAAGGAACTGGATAAGGAAACCGGCAAGGAAATTTCTGGATTGTGGCATGATTTGGAGGAAAGGAAAAGCAGGGAGGCAAAGCTTGTTTCAGAGCTTGACAGGCTTGAGGCAATATTCCAGGCAGTGGAATATGAGAAAAGCGGGAACTTTGAAGTGAGCCTGCAGGAATTCTACGATTACGCTGATGCAAGGGTAAAGAGCAAGAATTTAAGGGAAATTTTTGAAGCGCTGATGAAGGAAAAGGAAAAATAAAGGCCGAGCGAAGATTTTTATACTTCAAAGGGATTATTTTTTCAAGAGATTTTTTATGGCTGAGGGGAAAAAGCCCAGGGGCAAAGCAAAGAAAAAGCCAAAGCTCAGGGTGCTGACACCCCAGGAAATAATCGATTACTACAGAGAACACAGGAAGCTGCCACCTGAAATGGAGAGAACTGGGGGAAAATAGGCTGGAAGCCAACTTTGCCTGCAAACTACGCTATTTTTATTTGTTTCTATTTTAAGAATAATAAGCTTCCAATAGCATTTAGAGCGATTTTTCTGCTTGGGCGTGAAACCGTTGTACAAAATTGATGCCTTGCCATAAGAACAGGAATGCCTTGGCTCAGCGTGCAGCATGCAAAAGGCAGGAAAATCTTGCGGGTGGAAGCAGGGATTGCCATGGCTTTTAATATATCTGACCACGTTCTTGTTCCAAAACACATGCTTCTTTCAGCTGAGCAAGCTGAACAGCTTCTGAAAAAATACGGCATTGAGGCAGGGCAGCTGGCAAAGATATCAAAAGCAGACCCTGCAGTAAAGGACATGAAGCCTGCAAAGGGAACCATAGTCAAGATAGTGAGAAAGAGCCCAACCGCTGGGAAAACAGTCTACTACAGGGTTGTTGTTTAAGGTGCATGACATGAAAAACTGGGAACTGGTTGAGGCATACTTCCACAACAAGAACTTTGCCCAGATGGAAATAGACTCATTCAACCAGTTCGTGGAAAAAAAGCTGCCTGAAATAATTGAGGAAAGCGGGGAAATAATCCCAAAAATTGAGGAAGTGAAGATTGAGATCAGTGACATTGAGGTGTTGAAGCCAAGGATTGTTGAAGCAGACGGGAGCCCAAGGACAAACTTCTTCCCGATGGAGGCAAGGATAAGGAACAGGACATACAGCAGCCCGCTATTCCTTACAATGAGGCTGCTGAGGAGAGAGGTTGAGCAGGATGTAAGAAGAGCATATATTGGGGAGCTGCCAATAATGCTTAAATCAAACCTGTGCTGGTTGAACGGAAAAAGCGAGGAAGAGCTAATTGAAATGGGTGAAGACCCAAAGGACACAGGCGGCTACTTTATAATAAACGGAAGCGAAAAGGCACTGATGACCCAGGAGGTGCTTGCCTCTGACAGGGTCATGATTGCCGAGCAGGCAAAGGGCGTAGCAGCAGAGGTTATCTCAACAAGGGGCGCTTTCAAAGGCCGTGTTAGAGTAACAAGAAAGCCTGACGGAACTCTAAATGTTACATTTCCTGCTTCGCCAAGAAAGCTAAAGCTTTTTGTTTTGCTGAAAGCCCTGGGCCTTAAAACATTGAGGGAAATAAAGGATGCATTCCCGCTTGAAAAGGAGATTGAAAACGACATTCTTGTGAACTGGGAAAACTGCATGGTGAAGAATGAGGAAGAAGCCCTTGACAAGATTGGCAAATTTGTTGCGCCGGGCCAGGTAATTGACTACAGGCTTAAGAGAGCGCAGGAGGTAATTGACGCATTCCTGCTTCCGCACATTGGCCAGAAAAAGGACGACAGGCTGGCAAAGGCATACTACCTTGCAATGATGGCAACAAAGGCAATTGAGAGAGGCTGCGGAATGCGAGGGGAGGATGACAAGGACCACTACGCAAACAAAAGGCTGGAATTAAGCGGAAAGCTTATGGAACACCTTTTCAGGTACAGCTTCAAATACTTCATAAAGGATTTAAGGTTCCAGATTGACAGGACAGTTACAAGGAGAAGAAAGCTCAATATAAGCACTATTGTAAGGCCAGGGGCTGTAAGCGAAAGAATCAGGTTTGCAATGAGCACAGGAAACTGGATTGGCCGCGCCACAGGAGTAAGCAAGTTCATGGACAGGGTAAACTTCCTAAGCCCGTTAACAGACTTGAGAAAGGTCAAAAGCCCGCTTAACAAGAACCGCGAGCTTTATGAGGCAAGGGACGTGCATGGAACCCACTGGGGAAGGCTTGACCCAATAGAAACGCCTGACGGCCCGCAGTGCGGCCTGGTGAAAAACCTGTGCCTTATGGCAGAGGTAACAACAGAAACAGAGGAAGAGCCAATTGAAAAGCTGCTTTACAAAAAGGGGGTTAAGCTGAGAAAGCTTTAAGGTGGTTTCATGCCTGCTGCAAGAAAACTGGCAAAAATTTACATTAACGGAAGGCTTATAGGCTTTCACGAACAGCCTGAAAAGCTTACGCAGGACCTTATCAGGGCAAGAAGGACAAGCAAGATAAGCCCTATTGCAAACATAGCATACCACAATGACACAAACGAACTGTACATCAATACAGATGCCGGCAGGGTGCAGAGGCCGCTTATAGTTGTTGAAAACGGCAAGCCTGCCATAACAGAGGAAGACCTCAAGCAGCTGCAGGCAGGCAAGCTGGCATGGGCTGACCTCATAAAGCAGGGCAAGGTTGAATACCTTGACGCAGAGGAAGAGGAAAACGCATTCATAGCATTGAATCCAGAAGAGCTTACAAAAGAGCACACCCATTTGGAGATAAACCCTGTTGGCATTTTAAGCGTTATAAGCTCGATGATTCCATACCTTGAGCATGACATGGCAGGAAAGGCACTGCACGGGGCAAAGATGTTTAAGCAGGCTTTGGGCATAAGCGGGATAAACTACAACCTGAGGAATGACACCGAATCATACCTGCTCCATTACCCGCAAAAGAACATTGTAAGGAGCAGGATAATGGACCTTGTTGACCTTGACAAAAGGCCGCAGACCCAAAACCTTGTTGTTGCAATAATGCCATACCGGGGCTTTAACACACTGGATGCCCTTATACTGAACAGGGGAAGCGTTGAAAGAGGCATGGGAAGAAGCTCCTACTTCAGAATATATGAAGCCCTTGAAAATAGGTACCCAGGAGGCCAGATTGACAAGTTTGAGCTGCCAAACGAGGAGACAGTCGGTTATCTGGGTGAAGAGGTATACAAAAAGCTCGGCTCTGACGGCATTGTTGCACTTGAACAGCCATTAGAAGAAAAGGAAATAATCATTGGAAGGACAAGCCCGCCAAGGTTCCTGGAGGAAATAAGCGAGTTCGGCGTTGTAAAGGAAAAAAGAAGGGAAAGCAGCGTCAGCACAAGAAAGGGCAAGCCAGGGGCAGTTGACTCAGTGCTTATAACAGAAAGCGAAGACGGAAACAGGGTTGTGAAGGTAAAGGTAAGGAGCACAATGAGGCCTGAAGTTGGAGACAAGTTCAGCAGCAGGCACGGCCAGAAGGGAGTGATTGGAGCAATTGTGCCAGAAGCAGACATGCCGTTCACAGCAAACGGAATAAAGCCAGACCTCTTAATTAATCCGCACAGCATACCAAGCAGAATGACTATTGGGCACTTGCTTGAAATGCTTGCAGGAAAGCTCGGAAGCATGAAGGCAGAGTATATTGATGGAACGCCATTCAACAACATGAAAAGGGAAGACCTGGAAAAGATGCTGAAGGAAAAGGGGCTTAGGTCAGACGGAAAAGAACTCTTCTATGACGGGGTAACAGGCGAAAGGATACAGGGGGAAATTTTCACAGGCGTTGTCGCATACAGGAGGCTGTTCCACATGGTAGCGCACAAGATGCAGGCAAGATCAAGAGGCCCTGTGCAGATTTTAACCAGGCAGCCGACAGAGGGAAAAGAGAAGGAAGGGGGCCTAAGGTTTGGCGAAATGGAGGGCGAAACCCTTGTTGGGCACGGAGCAGCAATGCTGCTGCAGGAGAAGTTTATTGAAGACAGCGACAGGGTAGTTGAGCTTGTTTGCGAATCATGCGGGGTAATAGCAATAAATGACCAGATAAGGAACAGAAGGTACTGCCCGATATGCGGCGGAAGCAAGGTTTACCCTGTTGAAATGAGCTATGGGTTCAAGCTGCTGTTGGATGAGCTAAAGGCATTGGGGATATTCCCAAAAATGGTGATTGGAAACAAGGCATAGGTGTTATGAATGAATGCGAACGAAGCGAGCACATGGCATCGAGCATGCCAAGTGAAACCAGGCATTTTTTGCCAGCTTTTTGGAAAAAAGCTGTGCGAAGATGGCATAAATTGCAGCCGGATTTTGCCGGCTTGCAAAACAATAGCCTTCGCACTCAAGGGGTGTGACCTTCAATGCTGATGAAAAAGATTCAGTCCATTAACTTCAAGATCATAAGCCCGGAAATGGTCAGGAAAATGAGCGCCCTGGAAATAAAGACGCCTGACACCTATGACAAGGACGGCTACCCAATGGAAGGCGGCCTAATGGACCCGCACCTCGGCGTGATAAACCCAGGCCTTAGGTGCAAGACATGCGGGCAGAAAATGAAGCAGTGCCCAGGCCACTTTGGAAGCCTTGAGCTTGTAAGACCTGTTATCCACAGCGAGTTTGGAAGAAGGCTTGAGCTTTTGATGCATGCAACATGCAAGGAATGCGGAAGGATTGCCCTGGCAGATGATGCAATTGAAAAGATAGGAAAAACTTTTGATGCAAGCAACCCTGATGCAACAGCAAAGAAGATAGTTGCAAAAACAAAAAAGGTAAAGAAGTGCCCGCACTGCAATGGAGCAAAGGCCAAGGTTTTGCTTGACAAGCCCACAAACTTCTTTTACAACAAGGAAAGGATTTACCCAACGCAGATAAGGGAATGGATTGAAAAGATTCCTGAAAATGAGCTTGTGTTTTTTGGGTACAAGGCTGAAATGGTCAAGCCTGAGTGGTTCATACTCAAGGTTCTGCCTGTTCCGCCAATTACAATAAGGCCAAGCATTACTCTTGAATCAGGAATCAAGAGCGAGGATGACCTTACACACAAGCTTGTTGACATAATAAGGATAAACATGCGCCTAAAAGACAACATTGATGCAGGCGCCCCCCAGCTCATTATTGAGGACCTGTGGGACTTGCTGCAGTACCATGTTACAACATACTTTGACAACAACACTGCCGGTGTTCCGCCAGCCAAGCACAGGAGCGGCAGGGCCCTCAGAACAATAATGCAGAGGCTAAAGGGGAAGAAGGGAAGGTTCAGGCACAACCTGACAGGAAAAAGGGTTAATTTTGCAGCAAGAAGCACAATAACGCCTGACCCATTTATAAGGATAAGCGAGATTGGAATCCCAAAAGAGATAGCAGATGAGCTGACAGTGCCTGAAATTGTAACAGAGTGGAACAAGCCTGTTCTTCAGTCAATGGTCAAGAACACTGATAAAGTAGTTTACGTCATAAGGCCTGATGAGACAAGGAAAAAGGTCGAGGAAACCAACAGGAAAGAGATTGCTGATGAAATTGATGTAGGGTTCAAGCTTGAGAGAAAGCTGCAGGACGGGGACATTGTTTTGTTCAACAGGCAGCCAAGCCTGCACAGGCTCAGCATGCTTGCGCACAAGGTAAGGGTAATGCCTGACAGGACATTTAAGATAAACCCCATAGTATGCAAGCCGTACAACGCTGACTTTGACGGGGATGAAATGAACGTCCATGTTCCGCAGACAGAGGAGGGCAAGGCAGAGGCAACAGAGCTAATGTTTGTAAGGAACCAGGTAATAAGCCCAAGGTACGGAGCACCGGTAATAATACTGGATGAGGACGGCGTCAGCGGAATCTTTGTGCTCACGCTGAAATCAACAGAATTTGAAAAAGAGGAGGCGATGAAGCACTTTTATGAGATAGGCATTACAAGCCTGCCAAAGCCCGACAGGGACAAAAAATACAGCGGAAAGCTTATCTTTTCGCAATTGCTGCCGCAAGACCTAAGCATGGAATACAAGACAAATATGTGCAGGATAATCCAGAAAACAAACCCGTGCTCAGAATGCAAAAAGGAAAAATGCCCCCATGATGCATACCTGAAAATAGAGAAGGGCAAGCTTTTGTGCGGCGTGGTTGACAAGGAAAGTTTGGGTGAGGCAAGGGGTAAGCTTGTTGATGCACTGGCAAGAAACTATGACAGCAGCATTATCGAAGAATTCTATTATAGGGTTAACAGGATTATCTATTATTTGCTCACCAGCAAAGGGATGACAGTCGGCCTGGATGAGTATAAGGTAAGCGATAACGTAAAGAGGGAAAGGAGCAAGGCAACCTCTGAAATGATGAAGAGGGGAAACCAGCTGGTTGAATCCTACAGGAAAGGCACACTTGAGCACATTCCTGGGAGGAATATTGAAGAAAGCTTTGAAATAAGCATGATGCAGCTTGCAGCCCACACAAAGGACAAAATAGAAAAGCTGATAATGAAGGAAAAGCTGGAGCCGGTGCTCAAGGAAAAGCCAAAGCTTAACACAATGGTCATGATTGTAAGCGGAAGCAGGGGAAGCAGCATAAACCTGATGAACATATCAGGGTTTTGGGGGCAGGCAAGCGTAAGGGAAGGCCGCCCAAAAAGAGGCTACCAGAACAGGCTAATTACCCTAAATGAAAAGGAAGATGTTGGCGTAACAGCAGGCGGATTCATAGAGAACAACTTCATGGACGGAATGCCCGCAAAAGAGTTCTTTTACCACAGCATGGGCGGAAGGCAGGGCGAAGTTGATACCGGAGTTTCAACAAAGGTAAGCGGATACCTTTACAGGAGGCTTGCAAACAGCCTGAAGGACCTTGTGGTAAACAATGACAGCACAGTAAGGACAGCGGAAAAGAACATAATACAGTTTGCCTATGGGGAAGACGGCGTTTTCCCCCAAAAGAGCATTAGGGGGAAGAGCGTTAACATTTTAGAGGAATTCAACAAAATAAAGGCAAAGGATGGTTGAAAGCATGCCAAAGAAAGCGGAAAAAGAGAAACAGGCTGAGGCAACGCCAAAAGAGAAGGACAAAAAAAAGCCAGAGGTTGCGGAAATCGAGCCAGCCCCAAAAGAGATTTGGGAGGACAGCGAGCTTCCGCTGCTGCTTTTGGACGAGATTGCGCTTATTGCAGAAGAAAACAAGCTTGGGAAAGAGAAAACAGAAGCCTTGATTGAGGCAGTGAAGCAAAAGTTTGAAAAAAATCGGGCTGAACCAGGCGAGGCAGTTGGAATTGTGGCAGCCCAGTGCATTGGAGAGCCAGGAACACAGCTGACCCTTAGGACAAAGCACTACGCTGGTGCAGCAGAGGTAAGTGTTGGAAGCGGAATCCAAAGGGTTGAGGAAATAGTTGACGGCAGGAGCAAGGCAAAATACCCGACAATGACAATTTACCTTGAAAAGGGCATTGCAAAGGACAGGGGCAAGGCTGAAAAGTTTGCCAAAAGCCTTATTGACATAAGGCTTCAGGATGTTGTAAGGGTCAGCGAAGATTTCCCAAACAACAAGATAAATATAGCTTTAAAGGAAGATGAGGCCAGGGAAAAGGGCCTTGATGAAAAACAGCTTTTGCTAAAGATAAAGCAAGGGATTAAAAAAGCAAAGTCAAGGCAGAGGAAAAACAGCATTGACTTCATTTTCAGCAGGCGCGAGCCATTGCTAAAGATAAGGAGAACAATGCTTAAGCTGCTTAACAACAGGATTCAGGGAGTGAGGGGCATAGAAAAAGTCCTAATTGCAAAGGAAAACGAGGAATTTGTTGTAAAAACAAGCGGAAGCAACCTGAAGAACGTTTTAAAGCTGCCTGAAATAGACCCGACAAGAACAGTTACAAATGACATACTGGAGGCAAGCAAGGTGCTTGGCATTGAAACAGGCAGGGCAATGATCGTGGCAGAGCTGCATAAAACACTGGACGACAACAACATTTTGGTTGATTTAAGGCACCTTATACTTCTGGCAGACCTCATGACTTTTTCTGGTGATGTGAAGGGAATTGTCAGGACAGGGATTACAAGGGGCAAGGCCTCGCCTTTTGCAAGGGCTGCATTTGAGGAAACAGTCAAGCACCTGCTTGACGCAAGCTTTAAGGGTGAAAAGGAAACACTGCAAGGCGTGGTTGAAAACATAATTGTGGGACAGCCCGTAAAGGTCGGGACAGGGATTGTTGAGCTGGTAATGAAGAAGTGACAGGGGCAATTAATTCCACTGCTTGCATAAGCAGGTTATTAAATGTTATGTGGGGAGAAATTTTTAGGGGCTTGTTTTTATGGTTGAGCCAACAAAGGAATTGAGGAGAGCAGTGGACACAGGCAATGTGTCATTTGGCTACGAGCAAGCGAAGAAAAAAATAGTTAAGGGAGAATGCCAACTTGCAATTATAAGCAGCAGCGCTGAAAAATACAGGAAGGAATCAATTGAGCAGGCCTGCAAGGCAAGCTCTGTCCCGTTTTACGAAGCTGGTGAAACAAGCCTGCAGCTCGGCAGCATATGCGGAAAACCCTTTGCGGTTTCCTTTGCATGCATTGAAAAGCCAGGAAAGAGCAAAATACTTGAAACAGTCAAGCAGGAAAAAACAAGGTAACAGGGTTTTGGGGAAATGCGATTAACCAGCAACGAGATTTTTTACTTGAATGCACTTAACAGCATCAGCGGCGTGGATGCAAGGGACTGCGTTGTTGATGACAATGCAATTGCATTCCTGGTGAAAAAGGAGGCAATGGGAAAAGCAATAGGGAAAAACGCCTCAAAGATAAAGGAGCTCAAGAAAAAGCTGAGGAAAAATGTTGAAATATTTGAGTACACTGAAGGCATTGAATCATTCATCAAAAACGCGCTTTACAACATCAAAATAGAGGAGATAAAGATTGTGGAAAAGAACGGGAAAAAGCAGGCAATACTGATGCTGGACCCAGAGAACAAAAGAAAACTGTTAAATAGTTTACCGAGGATTAAAAGAATTAAAGCACTTAGCAAAAGAGATTACAATATTGAGGATATAAGGACAAGGTGAGCCGATGGCTGAAGGGGAATTTGCAGCAAGAAAACTTGAAACAGACAGGCAGCGCTGGAGATGGAAAAAGCCCAGCTATAAAAGAAAGAAGAAGGGCCTGAAAAAAAAGTACGACCTTTTGAAGGGCTCACCCCAAGGAAGGGGCATAGTGATTGAAAAAAGGGGCGTGACAGCAAAACAGCCAAACTCAGGCATCAGGAAATGCGTGAGAATCCAGCTTATAAAGAACGGAAGGCAGCTTACAGCGCTTGCGCCTTATGACGGGGCAATAAAATTCATTGAAGAGCATGATGAGGTAATTGTAGAGGGCATTGGCGGCGCACAGGGCGGCCCAAAAGGGGACCTTTGGGGCGTGAAGTACAGGGTAACCCATGTAAACGGCCAAAGCCTTGAAATGCTGAGAACAGGCAGGAAAGAGAAGGTAAAGAGGTAAAATTTTATGTCACTGGTTTTTGGAAAGTGGGAAACAAAGGACGTAAAGATAAGCGATTCTGGGCTTGCAAACTACATAAAGCTTGAAACAAAGACTGTGCCGCACAGCTTTGGCAGGCAAACGCAGAAAAGGTTTGAAAAGGGAAAAATGAGCATTGTTGAAAGGCTTGTAAACAAGGTAATGAGGTCAGGGCAGGGAAAAAGAAAGCTCAGCGGAAAGTATGTCAGAGGAAGGGGCAGCTGCGGCAAAAAGATCCAGGCGATGACAATTGTTGAAGAGGCATTCTCAACCGTTGAAAGCAAAACAAAGCAGAACCCTTTGCAGGTTCTTGTAAAAGCCATTGAAAATGCGGCACCAAGGGAGGACACAACAAAGATAAAGAGGGGCGGCATAAGCTATGCTGTTGCAGTTGACGTTGCCCCAATGAAGCGCGTTGACGAATCATTGAAAAACATTGCACTTGCAGGCTTTGTGGGAAGCTTTAACAGGAAAAAGAGCGCTGCTGAAGCACTTGCAGAAGAGCTGATACTTGCATCGCAAAACGACCCAAAAAGCCTGAGCGTTAAAAGAAAGGATGAAGTGGAGAGGATTGCAAAGAGCAGCAGGTAAGCCTTTTTTGCTTGGGCAAAAAAGCCTTGGGAAAAGCGGCAATTGCAAAGCAATTGCCAAAGCCTTTCTTGGGGCAAAAGCCTTGGGAAAGGAATAATGGATTGGGAATAAAAAATTGGAAAAAGAAAAAGTGGTTTTTATGGGAAGAAGGGAAGAAATGGTAAAGCTTGCTGAAAAGATGATGCAAAAGCGTGAAAACATAAGGAACATTGGAATAGTTGCCCACATAGACCATGGAAAAACCACAATGACAGACAACCTTATTGCGGCAGCAGGCCTCATGTCAGACGAGCTGGCAGGAAAGCAGCTTTTCATGGACTTTTATGAACTGGAGCAGCAGAGGGGCATTACAATAAATGCCGCAAACATAAGCCTTGTGCACAAGTTCAAGGACAAAGAATACCTGATTAATGTGATTGACACGCCAGGCCACATTGACTTTGGCGGAGAGGTCATAAGGGCAATGCGAGCAGTTGACGGCGTTGTTGTAGTTGTTGACTCAGTTGAAGGCGTGATGCCGCAAACTGAAACAGTGATAAGGCAGGCGCTGAGGGAAAAGGTAAAGCCAAGCCTGTTCATAAACAAGGTTGACAGGATAGTTAACGAGCTGCAATTGACAGAAGAGCAAATGCAGGAAAGGTTCATAAAAACAATAACCCAGGTAAACAAGCTCATCAAAACCAACGCGCCAAAGGAATATGTTGAAAAATGGCAAGTTAAGGTAAACGATGGCTCGGTTTCATTCGGCTCTGCTTACTACAACTGGGCCCTGAACATCCACACAATGAAGGAAACAGGCATCTCATTCAAGGATGTCTACCAATACTGCAAAAACCAGGACCAGAAAACACTTGCAAAGAAAAGCCCGCTGCATGTGGCAATCCTTGGAATGGTTATAGAGCACTTGCCAAACCCAATCCAAGCCCAGAAATACAGGATTGAAGCAATCTGGACAGGCGACCTGGAAAGCGAGGCAGGGAAAGCAATGGTTTCATCTGACGAGAAAGGGCCTTTCTCAATGATGGTTACTGATGTAACTGTTGACCCCCATGCAGGGGACATCGCAACAGGAAGGATTTACAGCGGAACCATTAGGAGCGGAATGAAGGTAAAGCTGCTAACAGGCCAGAAAGAGGTTGGCGTTCAGCAGGTTGTTGTATTTATGGGGCCAGAAAGGATTACAGTAAGCGAGGTCCCATGCGGAAACATCGCAGGCCTTGTGGGGGTAAGGGAAATTTGGGCAGGCGAAACAATAAGCAGCTCAGACATGAAGCCGTTTGAAAGCTTTAAGAGCACGGCAGAACCAGTAATGACTGTGAGCGTTGAGCCAAAGCAGACAAAGGACCTGCCCAAATTGATTGAGGTAATAAGGCAGATTACAAAAGAAGACCCAAACATTGTTGCTTCACTGAACCAGGAAACAGGCGAGCACCTGATTAGCGGCATGGGGGAACTGCATTTGGAGGTAACCCAGTACAGGATTGAAAAAGACCACAAGATAGCAATAGATGTTTCCCCGCCAATCGTGGTTTACAGGGAAACAATAACAAAGGGCTGTGAAACACTTGAAGGAAAAAGCCCAAACAAGCACAACAAGTTCAAGATGAGGGTTGAGCCAATCCCAAAGGAGCAGCTTGAAAAGCTTGTAGAGGCCAAGCTTGACAAAAAGGTAAAGCCCAAGGACAAGGAAATGATTGCCAAATTTGAAGAAATGGGCTTTGACAGGGAAACCTCAAGGAGAATATGGGCAGTGCACAACAACAACCTTTTCGTGGACTTTACAAGGGGCATAGTTGCACTTTACGAGATAAGGGAAATGGTCATACAGGCATTCCAGGATGCCATGAACGAGGGCCCGCTTGCAAAGGAAAAATGCATGGGCATAAAGGTAATACTTGAGGATTCAAAACTGCATGAGGACGCAATTCACAGGGGCCCGGCCCAGGTTTTGCCTGCAGTAACCAGGACAATCTATGCCTGCATGCTAAGCTCCAACCCAGTACTTCTGGAGCCAAAGCAAACACTCTTTATCACAGTGCCAGAGGATTACATGGGGGCTGTTTCAAAGGAGCTGGGGCAGAGGAGAACCCAAATCACAGAAATGAAACAGGAGGGCGATGCATCAATTTTCATTGCAAAGGCCCCGGTAAAGGAGCTTATTGGGTTTAGCGCCTCAATCAGGGGGGCAACCCAGGGAAGGGCAATCTGGACAGCAGAATATTCAGGTTATGAGCAACTGCCAAGGGAAATGCAGGACAATGTGGTAGCAGAGGTCAGGAAAAGAAAGGGCCTTGACCCAAAGCCAAAATCAGCCCAGTTCTTTTTGGAATAAGCTGATTTGGGAAGACTGCAGGGCAAAGCCAAGACCAGGCAAATACTTTTTGGAATGAAAAAGCTAATTTTAAATAATGAGCCGCCCTAAAATTATAGATGAATTTCATTAAGCCTTTTTTACTGCTAATTCTCCCCCTAGCTTTAGCCGGATGCGTAAGCCAGCTGGAGGAGCCAGCAGGACCTGTTGTTGAAGATTTTGAGGATGTTTCAGACTGGAAAGTAATTGACACAAATGGCGGCACCATAAACCTGGAAAGCGAAACATCTTTTGACGGAAACGCCCTCAATATTGCGCTGAACGGGGTAAGGAACAGAAAGAAAGTAATACTGGACAAGGGCTTCCACAAAAACAACATAGAGGTCAATGTCATGGAAGACAGGGTTCTTGGGGTTTTTGACGTAATACTGCTTGATGAAAACAGGCAATTCATTGCATTCTTCCACAACCCAAGCAGCATGCCAATACTCCACTATTCTGACGCAGAAGCACTGCAAACATTTAGGGCAGAGTTTGAGATAAACAAATGGTACAAGCTGCGCATTGAAAAGGCAGACCAAAACCACTTCAATGTTTACTGGATGGATGAAAACCGCAATGTAATAGAGCAGTACCTGAACAGGCAAACTATGAATGAATGGACAGAGGAAATTACAGTCAGGCTATGGCTTGATGACCAGGGCTCAGGGCCAACAAATGTGTACTATGATGAAATGGTTTTGTGGAATTGAAAGGCTGGGAAATGCATTCTGGGCTGGTTTTAAGCCGAAATAACAGCCTTTTTAATGTTTTCGTTCAAGGAAATAGTAATACTAAACTGGGTTTCCAATTTCGCCCTTAAAGAATTGGTGGCGATTTCAGTAGGGAGGAAATTTAAATGGCTGAAAAACCACACGTAAACTTGGTGTTCATTGGTCACGTCGACCACGGCAAGTCAACCCTAGTTGGCAGGCTGTTGTATGATTCAGGTGCCCTGTCAGAGCAGGAATACAGGAAGCTCGAGGCAGAGGCAAAGGCGGTGGGAAAAGGGACTTTTGCTTTTGCATTTGCAATGGACAGGCTGAAAGAGGAAAGGGAAAGGGGAGTAACAATCGATGTTGCCTACAAGAAATTTGAAGGCAAAAAGAACAACTTTACAATAATCGATGCCCCCGGCCACAAAGACTTTGTTAAAAACATGATTACAGGCACTTCACAGGCTGACGCAGCAGTCCTTGTTGTAGCAGCCAAAGAAGGGGTTATGGCCCAGACAAAGGAACACGCGTTCCTTGCACAGGTCATGGGCCTGAAGCAGCTGATTGTTGGAATCAACAAGATGGATGAAATAAGCTATGATGAGAAGAAATTCAACGAGGTAAAAGAGGGAGTAAACAAGCTGCTTACAGGCGTTGGATACAAGGCAGACCAGCTCAAGTTCATTCCAATCTCAGCATGGGTTGGCGACAACGTTGCAAAGAAATCAGAGAAAATGACATGGTACAAGGGCGCAACCCTGCTTGAAACACTTGATGAAATAGTTGCACCAAAGCCGCCAACAGACAAGGCATTGAGGCTTCCAATACAGGATGTTTACAACATCAAGGGTGTTGGAACAGTGCCAGTTGGAAGGGTTGAAACAGGAATACTGAAAAAGGGCGACAAGATAATTATGGAGCCAAGCGGCGTGGAAGGCGAAGTAAAGACAATTGAAATGCACCACGAGGAAATGCCGCAGGCAGTTCCAGGAGACAACATCGGCTTCAACGTAAGGGGCCTTGGAAAGGGAGATGTTGCAAGGGGAGACGTTGTGGGCCACGCAAAAGACCCGCCGACCGTTGCAAAGGAATTCAAGGCACAGATTGTCGTGCTGTCGCACCCGACAGCAATACCTGTAGGGTACACCCCGGTTTTCCACATCCACACTGCACAGCTGTCATGCAGGCTTGAAGCAATAGAGAAAAAGCTCGACCCAAAGACAGGCGCAGTAAAGGAGGAAAACCCAAAGTTCCTGAAAACTGGAGACGCAGCAATCGTAAAGATTGTTCCAACAAAGCCAGTGGTTGTGGAGGAATACAAGAAATTCCCGCAGCTCGGCAGGTTTGCAATCAGGGACATGGGGCAGACAGTTGCAGCCGGAATGATAATAGAGGTAACCCCAAGGGAAAAGAAAAAGTAAGGCTGCAGGATAAATTCCTTTCAGGAGGATAGTGCTTTTACTATTCTCCAATTATTTTTATTTTCGCAGGCTTTTTTGCCTGCAATTTACCATTGGTGAGCTGAAAAATGCAAAAAGCAAGGATAACGCTGACATCTGCCAATTACGAGCAGCTCACTGAAATATGCACCAGAATTCTTGGCGTTGCAGAAAGAACAGGCGTAAAGCATTCTGGAGCAATTCCACTGCCCACAAAAAAGCTTGTAGTGCCCACGAGAAAGGCACCGTGCGGCGGCGGAACAGAAAGCTATGAAAGGTGGCAGTTAAGGATTCACAAAAGGCTGGTTGACATAGAAGCAGATGAAAGAACTTTAAGGCGAATAATGCGCGTGGAAATCCCTGAATCAGTGCACGTGGAAATCGAGCTAAGGGAATAGAGTCAGCCCTAATTAAAATTGGCGTTTTTTGCCAATAAAATTAAATTAACTTAAGGCCATTTTCTAGCGGTGGGCATGAAGGTTTTTATAGGGGCAGACCACGGCGGCTTTCCCCTGAAGGAATTCCTTAAGGAGCGCCTTGGGAAAGAGCATGAAATAGTTGACTTGGGCTGCAGCAGCGGGGAAAGCTGCGATTACCCTGATTTTGGAAAAAAGGTAGCGGAAGCGGTTGCAGAAAGCAATAGAAAGCAGGAAAAGGCTGAGGAAAGCAGCCAAGGGCAAATTGCTGGAAGGGCTGCAGAAAGCAGGGAAAAGGCATTTGGAATTTTGTGCTGCGGCACAGGAATTGGAATGAGCCTTGCAGCAAACAAGGTAAAGGGAATAAGGGCAGCTGTTGTGTATGATGAATTCACTGCAAGAATGGCAAGGGAGCACAACAACGCAAACGTCATGTGCATTGGGGGCAGGTGCACTGGAAAGGAAACAGCACTGAAGCTTGCAGAGATTTTTTTGGGCATGGGCTTTGACGGGTTCCTGGAAGGGGGGAAAAGGCACCAAAGGCGCGTTGAAAAAATAACCGGTATTGAGAAAGAATACTTTAAATAGAAAATTGCTGGCTGGCATTGAGAAAGAATACTTTAGGTAAGGAAAAACCCAATTCCCGCCAATAAAGCAATTAAATAAAACAGTTTCCCAGCGCATTCTTCCTATGTTTGAAACATTTGAACACAAGGCAGATATAGGAATTAGGGGAATTGGCAATAGCAGGGAAGAGGCGTTTGGGGAATGTGCAAGGGCAATGTTCTCAGTGATGGCAAACCTTGAAAAGGTAGAGGCAAAGGAAGAGGATGAGGTAAAGGCAGAATCCCAGGATATTGAGGGATTGCTAGTGCAATTCCTGAACGAATTGCTGTATTTAAGGGATGTGAAAGAAAGGCTGTACAGCAGGTTTGACTTATACATAATAAATGATGCTGAGGGCTGGAAATTGAATGGAAAGGCCTTTGGGGAAAGCATTGAAAAGGACAAGCACTCAATTAAAACAGATGTAAAGGCCGCTTCCTATCATCAATTGAAGGTTGAGGAAAAGAATGGAAAATGGGTTGCGCAGTGCGTGGTGGACACCTAATTAATCACGCTCTTTTTCCAAGATTTTTTTTAGCTTTTCTATGCTCTGCTTTTTCTGTATTGCCAGCTGGAAATGCCTTGCCCCAACCCAATTGAAACGCCCATTTGAAACAGCTGATTCTATCGAGAAAAGCGATAAAAGCCCTGCTGAAAGCGCTAGAAGATTCTCCCTTATATTTGAACAAATTATTACCCTGTGCTTAATGCGGCTTATCTTTCTTGTTAGAATGCTTAGCACAAACCCTTTCAATTGTTTCTCAGCTTCTGGGAAGTGCCAGTGGCAATCTAAGAAAGATGCTAGCGCTTTTTCAAGCTTTTCCTTTTTCTCGCCAACTATTATATTGCTTTCCATCAAATAATTAATAGCTTGCCACTATAAATACAATTTGGAAGAGTACTGTCCGCTGGTGTGAGAAAAAATGGAATACAACAAGGTAAGAGAATGCGTATTTGAGCTCCCTAAAGAAAATGCGATGAATGTCCCAGCAAGAATCTATGCAACAGAAAAAATACTGAACAGCATAGAAAATATAGCAATAGAGCAGCTGTGCAATACGGCAACCTTGCCAGGAATACAAAAATATGCCTTAGCTCTTCCTGACTGCCACACAGGCTACGGCTTCCCAATAGGGGGGGTTGCAGCATTTGACCCAAAGGAGAATGGCGTTGTAAGCCCTGGCGGAATCGGTTTTGACATAAACTGCGGCGTCCGCTTGATTAGGACTGAATTGACAGCGCAGGACATAAAGCCAAAGCTGCGCGAGCTTATTGATGTATTGTTCAACCTGGTTCCGGCAGGAGTTGGGGAAAAGGGAAAAATAAGGCTGGCAAAAGACGAGCTAGGTGAATTGTTCAAAGAAGGAGCAGGCTATGCAGTTGAAAAAGGGTATGGCTGGAAAAAGGACTTGCAGAGGATTGAAGAGGGAGGCTGCATGAAAGAGGCAAACCCTGAAAAAGTGAGTGAAAAAGCCTTTCAAAGGGGAATGCCGCAATCAGGAACTCTTGGAAGCGGAAACCATTTCATCGAGGTGCAGGAAGTAAAGGAAATATTTGACGGGAAAATTGCGGAAAAGTTCGGGCTTTTTAAGGGCCAGGCTGTTGTAATGCTTCACTCTGGAAGCAGGGGGGCAGGGCATCAGATTGCAACAGATTACTTGGATGTAATGCAAAGGGCAATGCAAAAGTACAAAATCAGTGTTCCGGACAAGCAGCTTGCCTGCGCGCCAATTGAAAGCCAGGAAGGCAGGGATTATTTGGAAGCAATGTGGTGCGGCGTAAACTATGCATTTGCAAACAGGCAGGCCATGACACACTGGATTAGGGAAGGCTTCGCACAAATTCTTGGGCAGGATGCAGAAAAGCTCGGCATGGAGATAGTATACGATATCTGCCACAATGTCGCAAAATTTGAAAAGCACGGGGGAAAAGAGCTTCTGGTGCACAGGAAGGGGGCAACAAGGGCAATGCCAGCTGGCAGGAAAGAGAATCCGGCTGATTACAAGAGCACAGGGCACCCTGCAATAATTCCAGGGAGCATGGGCACTGCTTCTTACATACTTGTTGGAACAGAGCAGGGATTGAAGGAAAGCTTTGCCTCTGTATGCCATGGGGCAGGAAGAACAATGTCAAGGCA
>JAFGDB010000041.1 GCA_016932355.1 Candidatus Iainarchaeum sp.
AAAACCGCCTTTCTTTTTCTTTTTTTTTCTTCTGCATTATGCTTAAATACCTCTTTCGTTTTCTCTTTTAGGGGAGACAATGCGTTCAGTAAAGCTTGGAAAGCTTTTTGGGGTTAAGGTTGAGCTGCACAGCACCTTTGTATGGCTTGGGATACTGGTTGCCGCACTGCTTGCGCTTTTCCAGCCAGAAAACTTCCTCCCGATAATGATACTGCTCTTCCTCCTGTTCCTCAGCGTTTTCTTCCACGAGCTTGTGCACAGCCTTGTGGCAATGCAAAAAGGCTGCAAGGTGGAAAAAATAATTCTTTTGCCGATTGGTGGCCTCTCAGTTTCAGAGGAGCTCCCGGAAAAGCCAATGGACGAGTTCCAGATAGCAGTAGCAGGGCCGCTATTCAACTTTGTAATAGTGGCAGCAATCATCGCGCTTGCAAGCATTGTCAAGCTTCCATTTCCTGAAAACTGGCTCAGCGTTTTTGTTAGCTCGCCAATAGAGTTTGAGGAAATGCTGCTCTCATACCCCCTGCTTGGCCTTTTTTATGTGAACCTTCTTCTTGGGGCCTTCAATCTGTTCCTTCCTGCGCTTCCATTGGACGGAGGCAGGGTTGCAAGGAGCATCCTTGCGTCAGTGGTTGGCTTTGGCAGGGCAACCTTAATAATAACAAGGCTCAGCGTTTTCTTTGCAATATTCCTTTTCATGTTTGGCTTCTTCACAGGAAGCATCCTCATTGCCATAATCGCGGTCTTCATATACTTTGGGGCAAAGCAGGAGCAGGAAACAGCAGCAATAAAGCAGGCGCTTGAAGGGCAAAATATCAAGGCACTTGTAAACAGGAAGCCCTTCAGCGTGAAGGGCACTGACTCCATTGAAAAGGCCGCAGGCCTCATGGAGAAGAGGAACGAGCTCTACTTCCTTGCAAGGCTTGAAAAAGGCGGCTTTGGGTTCATTGACATTGACGCAGTTGCAGCAGTTGGAGAAGACAAGTGGAAGCAGACAACAGTGGAAAAGGCGTGCAAAAAGCTCAAGCCGGCTAAAGAGGGGGAGGAGGCAGGCGAGCTCGCGGTCAAAATGCTTGGAAAGGGCATTCCACTGCTCCCAGTTTCAAGAAACGGAAAATTCGCAGGAATAATAGAAGCACGGGAGCTGAGGAAAAGGTTTGAACTGGAAAAGGCCCTGAAAAAGAATTAAATACCTTCCAGGCACAAATTCTTCAATGCCGGCGTGGCGGAGCCCGGTCAAACGCGACGGTCTCGAAAGGCCTTTTTTGCTTCGGCAAAAAAGCCCTGGGAAAAGCCAAATCGCTGATGCGATTTGAAGCCTTTTCAAAAAAGGCTGGCAAAAACCAGCAAAGGTTAGAGAGAACCGTAGTCTTCACAGACGCGCAGGTTCAAATCCTGCCGCCGGCGAAAGAAGTGAGCACATAGCATCGAGCACCTGAAAGGCGCGAAGATGGCATCTCGGACCACGCCTACGAAATGGCAGAATCCTGCGGCCGGCAAGATATCATAAGATATCTTTAAATATCTTTTGCATCTTGTTCTATTCAGTGGTTGCTTGAGGAAAGGGCCATACAAAATCGTGTTAACGCGGCATGCTTTTGTTAGGGCAATGCAGCGCGGGGTAAGCCCTGACTTGATTGAGGATGCCTTGCAAACAGGAAATATGAAAAAGCAGGGGAAGGGCCGCGTTAAATTTGAGAAGCGCTTCAAACAATTCACTGTGGTTTGTGTTGATGAAATAACTGGAAACGTGATTAGGATTGTTACAATTGAAAAAAAGAGGCGATAATTATGAACTGTACAAAATGTGTTGGAAAAATGGCCGAAAAAAAGGGCACTACACCCGAAGGTTTTGAGTACGTGTACTTCAAATGCAAAAAGTGCGGTGAGGAAATAGTTGACATGAAACAGCTGCATTCAGTTGCCAAAAAATACCGGGAAATGAAGAAGTATACAGCGAAAATCAGCAAGTGGGGCGAAAGCCTTGCAATGAGAATACCAAAAGACCTGGTGGAACAATACGACTTGAAGCAGAATGAAGACGTAACCCTTCTTCCGGAAAAAAAAGGGATAAAGATAGTTGCCTAGAAAGAAAAGGGCTTCGCAAAGCCCTTTACCTGATGGCAAAAAACCCTGGGAAAAACCGCTTCGCAGGAAAAGATGAACCAAAAGAAAGGCAAGGGATTCAAGGATTAACTAGAGCGCTTTCTTTATTATCGGGGCCAGCTTGTCTGTTTCAAGGAAGAGGCCGTCATGGCCTTTTGGGGAGTCAACCTCGTTGTAGGTTGCATTTATCCTGCACTTTATCAGCTGCTCATAGAGGTGCTTGCTGTCCTCGGGGAGAAAAAGGGTGTCAGAGTTGATTGAAACAAGGCTGAAGCTTGTCTTTGCCCCTGAGAAGGCAGAGGAAATGCTGCCGAATTCCCTGAGCAGGTCAAAGGTGTCAATTGCCTTGCTCAGGTAAATGTAGGTGTTTGGGTCAAAGCGCTTGCAGAACTTCTTGCCCTGGTAGTCCAGATAGCTTTCAATCTGGTACTGGGAGTCAAGGCTGACATGGTTCCTGAACCTGCCCTGAACTGGCTGCCTTCCAAACTTGTCCTCAAGCAGGAGCTGGTTCAGGTAGGAAATGTGAGCAATCTGCCTTGCAATTGCAAGCCCCTTCTCTGGAAAGGCCCTGTTGTAATAATTGCCCCTGTTCCAGTTTGGGTCAAGCATTATGGCCTGCCTGGAAATGTAGTTCAGGGCAAGGTACTGGGCTGAAACCTTGTGCGAAGCACCAAGAATTAAGGCATTGTCTGCAAAGCCCTTTTTCAGGGCAACCATTTCCAGGGAGAGAAGGCCCCCAATGCTCGCGCCAACAACAGCATGCAGCCTTGCAATTCCGATCTTTTCAAGGAAAAGGAGGGCAACCTTTGCCATGTCCCTGATGAAAAACCCAGGAAAGCTAAGGCCAAATTCCCTGCCTGTATCAGGGTTAATGGAGCTTGGGCCTGTTGTGCCATAGCACCCGCCAAAGTGGTCTGCACAGATTACAAAAAACTTTTCGGTGTTAATTGCCTTTCCCTTTCCAACCATGTTCTGCCACCAGCCAGGAAACTCTTTCCCGGCAATTGCTTCAGAGGCAACCTGCGGCGTAGCAGTCAACGTGGGAAAGATGAAAACAGCGTTGCCCTTATCCTTGTCAAGCTCGCCAAAAGTCTTGAAAGCAACAGTTATGGGACCAAAGCGCTTTCCAGATTCGAGCTGAAAGCTTAAATCCCTGCTTAAAACTGCGGTCTGCACATTAGGAATTTCCGAAGCAGCATCAATTGTATCCCCAATAATCCCAAGGCCCATGCCAAACCACAAAGAATTGCTGTATTCCCATAATAAATAATTGCCTGAAAGAATTATTCAGATAAGAATAAGGGGTTTTGGCCTAATGGCTTTTATTTTATACAGGGCATAATTTATTGGGTAGTTGAATTGGATGGATGCATTTTCTGCAGGATAGCAAAAGGGGAAATCCCAAGCACAAAACTGTACGAGGATGAAAACATTTTGAGCTTTCTGGACATAATGCCTGCTGCAAAGGGCCACGCGCTCGTAATCCCAAAAAAGCACTACCACACCTTGCTTGACATACCGCACGGGGAACTGAGGGAGGCAATGGCAATCGTGCAAAAGGTTGCTGCTGCAATAATGGCTGCCACACCCGGAGTGCAGGGCTTTAATGTGATTCAGTCAAACCAAAAGGCAGCAGGGCAGGTTATCCCGCATTTGCACTTCCACATCATTCCAAGAAAGGAAAATGACAATCTGGACTTTGCATGGGAGCAGGGTAAGGCAGAGCAGGAAGAATTGAAAAAATACGCGGAAATTGTTAAAAAGAACTTGAAGTAGCTACTCAACCTTCTTGAAAAGGACTTCACCCTTTTTCACTTTTGCCCCTTCCTTGAGAAGGCCGAACTCGCAGTCCTTGAGGAGGCCTGGCTTCACTCCAAGCTGCCTGTTTATCTTCTCGCTTGTTTCTGGGATGAAAGGCTGCAAAAGGATTGAAATTACCCTAATGCTGTCTGCAAGGGAGTAAAGCACGTTATCCAGCTCCTTTTCCAGGTGTTTATATGCTGGCCCTTCACGTTTTTCGCGAGCCTTTTTTTGAAAAAGGCTCCAAGGCTCCTTTTCATTTATGAACTGGTTGCAGCTTGATATGAACGAGAATATTTCACCCAGGGCATGGTGCAGTTCAAGCCTTTCCATAAGGCCCTTGATTTTTTCCAGGCCAAGCTTCTTCTGCAATGCAGGATTGGCCTTGCCCTTTGGGATTTTGCCCTTGCAGTATTTTTCAGCCATGACAACTGTCCTGTTCACCAAATTCCCAAGCTCGTTTGCAAGCTCGTTGTTCAGCCTCTCCTTCAAGGCAGATTCTGAAAAAGTGCCGTCCTGGCCAAATGGGATCTCCCTCAAAAGGAAGTAGCGCAATGGGTCAGCGCCATACTTGCCAACAAGGCCTATTGGGTCAATCACTGTGCCCTTGCTTTTGCTCATCTTGTCCCCTGACTCAGTGTTAATGAAGCCGTGGACAAAAACAGTTTTAGGCAGGGGAATGCCGGCAGCCATCAGTATTGAAAACCATATGGCACTATGGTGCCATAGGATGTCCTTTCCAATCAGGTGGATGTCAGCAGGCCAGAACCTTTTCAGCTTGTCCTTGCTTTCTGGCGGAAAAGCGCCAACGCCTGAAACATAGTTTATCAAAGCATCCATCCACACATACTGCGTGTGCTTTTCATCAATTGGAACTGGAATGCCCCAAGGCACATTTACCCTGCTAACACTTAAATCATTAAGGCCGTCAGCCTTAACCCTGTTTATTATCTCCTTCTTCCTGCCCAGGGGAAGGATTGCTACAGGGTTTTTCTCAAGGCAATCCAGAAATTTCTGGGTGTAAGTGCCCATCTTGAAGAAATAGCTCTCCTCAGAAATCCACTCTGCTTTCCTGCCGTGGGTTGGGCAGTTCCCGTCCTTCAGGTCCTTTTCAGTGTAAAAGGTTTCGCATTCAGGGCAGTACCAGCCGCTGTACTTTCCCAGATAAATCTCGCCCTTGTCGTGGATTTTCTTGAAAATGCCCTGCGCAACCTTCACATGGTCTGCATCAGTTGTCCTGATAAACCTGTTGTGCGAGGTGTTGAGCTTTTTGCACAATTCCTTGAAGAAAACAGCCATTTCATCAACATACTTCTTTGGGTTTTTGCCTGCTTCATTTGCCTTTTTAGCAATCTTGCTTCCGTGCTCATCAGTCCCTGTTAAAAAGAATACGTCCTCGCCCAATAGCCTGTGCCAGCGGGCAATGCAGTCTGCCGTGATTTTTTCATATGCGTGGCCCAGGTGGGGCTTTCCGCTTGGGTAATCTATTGCAGTGGTAATGTAAAACTTTCCAGGCATGTGTCTTTCCACGCCCCAGCACTTGGAGTTAATTAATTTAATGGGCTTATTTATTAAAAAGGCTGTGTCTTATACATTAACCTGGTTTAGAATTCAAAGCAGGGGCATTGAATTGGTTTGCTTTGGGAAAAGATTAGGTATAACTTGTTTAGGGTGCTAATAAATAGAGCAATAAAAATTCGGCTTCCAACACAAATTCTTGGCTTCCAAAAGGAAGCTTTAAGCACATAACAGGGGCTTAAAGGCAAGCAGGGGAACAATTCCTTTGGGAAAAAACCACCGGAACAGAGCTCTCTTTGGCCTGCCTTTAAAAAGCCTGCAAAAGCAGTTATAATTGGAGAGCGTTGCCAATGCCTGAGAAAGAGGAAACACTTGCAAGAAGCGGGTCAGAAAACCCATTCATTGAAAAATTCCAGGCATTCTTTGAATCCCAATACAAGAAGGAGATTGAAAGGCTGGTTGGGTCATACCCTGAAAAAAGAAGCCTGAACGTTGATTTTGGGCTGCTGCAGCAGTTTGACTACCAGCTGGCAGATGAATTAATTGAGAGCCCTGATTACCTGCTTGAGGCAGCGGAGCAAGCCCTTGAAAGCGTTGACATCCCTGCGCTGGAGGTAAAGGAGTTCAGGCCGCATGTAAGGTTCTTCAACCTGCCAAAGGACAGGGAGAAGCTCATAAGGGACATTGGCTCTGAAGACCTTGGAAAGCTTATAGCTGTTGAGGGGGTTGTAAGGCAGATAACTGACGTTCTTCCAAAGCTTATGGTTGCAGTATGGAAATGCAGGAGATGCGGAAACATTTACAGGATAGAGCAGAAAACCCAGGAAATAAGCATGCCGAACTTCTGCGAATGCAAGCACCGCGACTTTGAACTGCAGCAGGACCAGTCAACATTCATTGACTTCCAAAAGATACAGATACAGGAGCCCCTGGAAAAGCTCAAGGGCAACGAGCAGGCAGTATACCTTGACATTTACGTTTCCGATGACCAGGTAAACAAGGTTGGCGCAGGCGACAAAACAAGGTTTGTCGGCACCCTAAGGCTTTACCCAGCACAGCAGAAGAAGATAGTTTACGGCAGGTTTTTGGCATCAATGCACATGGAGGAAACAGAACGCGAGTTTGAGGAAGTGGAAGTAACCCCTGAAGAGGAAAAGGAAATCCAAAAGCTTGCAAAAAACCCGAAGATCTACGAAATGCTGACAGGAAGCATTGCACCCGCAATCTACGGGCACGAAGTAGTGAAGGAATCAATAATACTGCAGCTCTTTGGCGGCGTCAAAAAGGTTTTGCCAGGCAACCAGGTGATAAGGGGGAACGCCCATGTTTTGCTCGTGGGAGACCCTGGATGCCTTGTTGCAGATGAAAGGATAGTGCTTGGAAATGGGGCAATTGAAAGGATGGGGGACTTGGGCCAGGAACACCTTGAGGAAATAAATGTCCAAGTGCTTACAGGGCAGGGCGGAGCAAAGAGGGACAGGGCAACTGTCTTCCATTATTACAAGAGCCAGCCGGTTATTGAAATTATTACTGAAACAGGGAAAAGCATTAGGGGAACGGCAAACCACCCCCTAATGCAGGTTTCAAAAGAGGATGGCTGCCTTAAAAGGCAGTGGACAAGGCTTGATGAATTTAGGGAAGGGGACCAGGTCGCGGTTGTGGCAGGAATTCCCTGTGGGATTGAAGGATTTGTTGAAACAGGCTTCAAACCAATAAAATATACAAGTGGCCCAAAACCAAAAGGAAGCTTGCCTGAAAAGCTCACGCCGGAATTGGCTGCATTTTTGGGCTACATGACTGGTGATGGGCGGGTTAGAAAGTACGAAACCGCGTTTGTTGTTGCAGACGGGGAAAAGGACATCCTAAAGCCGCTGATTCAGATGGCTGAAGGTCTTTTTTCAATAAAGCCGAGAATTGTGAGAAGGAAGCTTCCAGGCAGGACTGTTTGGCTTAACTATGCAAGCATTTACTCAAACAACATCGCACAAAATTTGATGTTTTTAAAGGAGAAACGAATTCCAAAGATTGTGATGAGGTCAGGCAACAAAGTTGCTGCCTCTTTCCTGAAATGGCTTTACGAGGCAGATGGCTGTGCGTTCTGCAAAGGCAGGGGAAGAAGGGCCATTTCATTCAAAGCAAAGAATATTGAGTTGCTGCGGGACATGCAGGTCCTCCTGCTCAGGTTTGGAATTCACTCAAGAATTGTGAAGAGAGCGCTGCAGATTAGAAGGGGCAGGGATATAATTAAGTTTGCAGAAAATATTGGCTTTGCTTCAAAAAAGAAAAGGCAGAGGCTTGAGAAATTGAAAAAGGAAGCCCGCAAGTTCAAGAGATTTGGGCAGCAGAGAAGTGAAAGAATAGTAAAAATCATTAAACACAAGCCGGAGGATGTTTTTGACATAGAAGTTCCAAACAGCCACAGGTTTATTGCAAACGGTGTGGTTTCCCACAATACAGGCAAGTCACAGATACTGCAGGCTGCAAACAACATTGCACCCAAAAGCATTTACACAGCAGGAAAAACAACAAGTGGGGTTGGCTTGTGTGTTGCGCCTGATTCCCTTATTCTTAATGACAATGGTTTTAAGAGAATTGGAAACTTTGTTGAAGAGAACTTTTGCAGTGAAAAAGCTGTTGAAGAGATTCCAAATGCCTGGGCAAACGATTTTTGCGGGAAAAGCCATTCGCTAAACCAGCAGCTTAAAGTTGAAGAGGGCAGGATTTCAAAGATCTGGAGAATAAAGGCCCCGCCTGAAATGATTGAAATTGAAACAAGGCTTGGGAAAAAACTGGAGCTTACGCCCAACACTTCGATTATCCGGATAAAAGAAAACAAAATAGAGTGGACCCAAGCAAAAGATGCAATGCCTGGCGATTTTATTGCATGCTGCAGGAAACTGCCAGAAGGGGAAAGGAAAAACATTCCCACGATCAGCGTGCTTGCATCAGACAAAAATATCAAGGTTAAGGACAATGTTTCAGCGCTTTTGAAGGAAATGACGAATAGGCTTGTGCAGAATTATGGCACTCTTCAGAAAATAGCCAAGAGAATGGGCAAAAGCAGAGATACCCTTTATGCAATCAGAAACAAAAAGTTCTACCATGCAATCTCGCTGAAAAACTTTGTTGAAATGGGAAAAGAAGCTGGGTTTGATGAGGGTGTGGTTTCCGGGCACATTTCTGAAATATTCATAAGCCACGGAAAGGAAATGAAACTGCCGCGCTATCTTGACGATGAAGAAATCGCTTACCTGGCGGGCCTTGTGCTTGGAGACGGCAACCTCTGCGAGAGGGGCAATAGCAGCAGCATAAGGTTTTTCAGCGCATCAGAACAGCTATTGCACCGCTTTGACAGAATAGTTTCTGAAAAGTTTGGCTTGGCAGCAGAAAAAATCAATGATGGCATAAGGGTGCCTGCAAGAAGGGTCAAGTTCAGGGCGGTCTGCGACATCTTAAAGGCATTCGGCTTGCACAAGGATAAAACCAAAATAAAGATTTCACACCTTGCATCCGAAATGCCAAACAATGTTTTGGCAAAGCTGCTGCAAGGCCTGTTTGACACAGACGGCTATGTTGTCGCTGGGGAAAGCTATTCGGCGAGCATTGGTCTGACAACAATAAGTGAAGAATTGGCAAGAAGCACTCAGCTTGGCCTGCTGAAATTTGGGATTCAAAGCAAGCTGAGGAAAAAGAAAAAAGCAGGGCAGCTTGCCGTTGGCAGAAAAATCTCGGTAAGAAGCAAGCACGACCAGTACTGCATTGAAATAAGGGGGAAAGGAAACATTGACTTGTTTAAGGAAAGCATCGGGTTCAGCCTTGAAAGAAAAAAGGGCAAACTGCAAAAACTCGTTTCAGCAGCAAAGGGAAACACCAACATTGATGTGATTCCCCAGATAAAAACCCTGCTTAAAGAAGAAAATGCTGAATGGGTTTACAGCAGTGGCAGGTCAAACATTTCAAGGGAAAAACTGCAGAAAATGTCGAACAACAATTCAATAAACAGCAGTTTCCTGAAACAACTGGCTAAATCTGACATAATGTGGGAACAAATCACAACAAAGCGCTCATTCAAGCCAGAATACCCGTTTGTTTACGATTTTTCTGTTGAAAAAAACCACAACTTCATTGCAAACGGAATTTTTGCCCACAATACAGCAAGCGCTGTCAAGGACGATTTTGGAGAGGGAGGCTGGACGCTGAAGGCAGGCGCGCTTGTGCTGAGCAGCGGCGGCGTATGCATGGCTGACGAGCTTGACAAAATGGACAACGACGACAGGTATGCCCTGCACGAGGCAATGGAACAGGGCATGGTTTCAGTCGCCAAGGCAGGCATTGTCACAAGGTTCAAGGCAGAAACAAGCATACTTGCAGCCGCAAACCCAAAGTTCAGCAGGTTTGACCAGTACACGCCGTTCATAGAGCAGGTTAACCTGCCGCCAACCCTTGTTTCAAGGTTTGACCTTTTCTTCATGATAAAGGATGTGCTTGACAAGACAAAGGACGAGGCAATTTCTGAACACATTCTCAGAACACACAGAAGCGGTGAATTGCTTTCACAGCACAAGAGGAAAGGCCGCGTCCTCAAAAAGCAGGAGCTTGAGGAAATAGAGTCAATTTCCGCGCCAAAAATTACGCAGGACATCCTCAGAAAATACATCAGCTATGCAAGGCAGAATATTTTCCCTGTCCTCAGCAAGGAGGCAATACAGGCAATTGGCGATTTTTATATTGGCCTGAGGGACATGGGCAGGAAAGAGGGAAGCTATGCTGCAACGCACAGGCAGCTTGAGGGCCTTGTAAGGCTTAGTGAGGCAAGCGCAAGGGTCCGCTTAAGTGACATTGTGGAAAAGCAGGATGCAGAAAGGGCGATAAGGCTTGTAAAGGCATCCTTGAGCGATGTGGTAACAGACCCAGAAACAGGCAAAATAGACTACGACATAATTGCAACAGGCGTAACCCACACGCAGATAACAAACATGAAGAGGATTATAGACATTGTAAAGGCCAAGGCCCGCGAGATGGACGCTGTGCCGGTCCAGGATGTCCTAGCTGAGGCGGAAACAGAGGGAATTTCAAAGGAAAAAGCAAGAGACCTGATTTCAAAGCTTGAGAAAAAGGGCGAGCTCTACAGGCCAAGGCACGACCTCCTGAAGCCAACCCAGAAAGAGTAGAGGGCAAAAAAAGGCGAATGCAAAACTTTTGAAGCCAACCCAGAAAGAGTAAAGCAAAAGGGGCTGGCAGGCAGCCATGAAAGACTTTGAGGGCAAGTTAATTAACCAAATCAAAAAAAAACTTTGGAAAAAAGCCAGGGGTAAGTTAATTAACTATTTTGGGCTCTTTTTTTATGCATGGACAGGCTTTTCCCACAGCTCATGGCTGTTTTTGCCATAACCCAGCTGATTGGATTGTGTGTTGGGGTAAGCCTTATTGGGGCAATTGAAACAGGCGAACTTGAACAGCCGACTGTTGTAACAGAAAACCCTGACGACCCGATAAATGCAATTGCCCTCATTGTTTACATTCTCTTCTTCACAGGCATGCTGCTCATACTCATGCGCCTGTTCAAGGGGCGATGGCTGTTTAAACTGCTTGAAACGGTTGTAGTGTTCACTGCCTCAATCATAGTCTTCAGCGCATTCATTCCAAGCATTGCATTCCTGTTTACAGTCCTCATTGTCGGGCTGAGGCTTTTGATGCCAGGCCACATCATGCTCAGGAACTGCGTTGCAATAATTGCAATCTCAGGGGTTGGCGCAATGGTGGGCGTCACTCTTGGAGTGATTCCAATCGTGCTATTCCTTATCCTTCTTGCATGCTATGATTTCATAGCAGTGTTCAAAACAAAGCACATGGTAACGCTTGCAAAGGGCATTGCAAACAGGAACCTTGCATTTACGGTTGCAATGCCCACACCCAAGCACCAGTTTGAGCTTGGAACAGGCGACCTGGTCCTGCCCCTGGCGTTTGCAGTAAGCGTTATGGAGTCAAAGCAGGCAATTGGTTTCCCAGGCTTTGTTTTCCCGGCTGTGCTTGTGCTTGCCGCATCGCTTGCAGGCCTGCTCATAACAATCTGGTATGCCAACAGGCATGTTGGAAAGGCCCTGCCTGCGCTGCCATTGCAGGCTGCTTTCATGGTGATGGCCTGGGCTCTTTCAGTCGCAGTGCTGCCCTGAAAAAAGAAATGGAATTGCCTGCACAGCCTTAAGCCCTTTCAGCTGCGCTGCTGCCTTGAAAAAGAATTAGGAAATCAGGCTGCCTTTTGCGCAGACCTAAGCTCTTCCCTTACCTTTGCAAGCTGCTTCTTCATCTTTGCCTTTTCAGAAGCGCTGTCAGCCAGTGAAATCCTGTTCTGCAGTGAAACAATTCTCCTTGAGAGCCTGCCCAAAAGCCCGGGGGCTGCTACCTGTGAAAAAGGGATTGCCCTAGCCCTTGGTTTTGCTCCGACCTTTACCTTTCTCGGTTTTGCCATTTTAAGTCACTCACATATATTGTCTTTTTTAGTCTTTTTAAATCTTACATCAAAGGCCGAAGAGAGGCTTCAGCCAGGAAACACCGTAAAAGCCAACCATTGCAATAAGGACATACCTTGCAAGCTTTCCGCCCAGGGCTGCAAGGAAGAACCTTTTAGGGTCATACCTTATGATGCCTGCTGCAATTCCAAGCAGGTCAAAGGGGAACGGCGTCAATGCCCCGAGGAAAATTATTGGAATGCCCTTGTCCGCAAGGCTTTCCCCAATCTCAAAAATCTGGTTTACCCTCTTTGGCTTCATCTTCTGCAGGGTTTTCACGCCCAAAAGCCCGAGGATGTAGCCTGACATTTCCCCGATTGCAGAGGCCACGCCTGAAATGCTTCCAATGAAAAGCGCAGTGTAAGGGTCTGGGGCAAAGCCTGCAACAGCAAAAACAATCGGCTCCACAAGCACGGGGAAGAAGATTGTGGCGTTTGCAAAAAGCACGAAAAAGAACAGCACAAGAATGCCAAAAGGTGATGTGTAAATAAAGCTGGCTATTGCAGTGGTGCTGCCGAAGAAAACATCAAGCATATAGGCTATAACGCAAACCCAATTAATAAAGTTTGCTTTAAGGGATATTTTTGGGATTTATAAAAAAAGGAAAAAAGTTGAAAAGGGCAATTTATTTTTTCCTTTTCAACAAAAGGACTGCCAGAACCAATGCCACAACGGCAACAACAATGCCGCCAATTAGAAGCATGTTGGAGTCAAAGGCAAATCCGCCGGCCGTGCTGCTTTCAACAAAGGCCTTCTCAGGCAAAGCAAGCATGTCAAACTTGACAAAGCCGTCGCTCTGGATTACGCCGCCCTCCTGGGCAGTTATGGTTCCCGGAAGCTTCACATAGTAGTCATAGGTCACGCCAAATGTTTTCATCTGCTGCCTCTGCTCTTCAGTCATTTCCGTTGGGTCGCCTGTACCTGTTCCGGCTGTTGCGCTGTCAGTGTCAAGGCCCTTTAAAGCGTCCTTTACATTAAACTTATAGATGCCTCCATCCCCCATAACCAAGCCAGGCAGGTTGCTCCTGTCAAGCTTTCCTGTAATGGTCACAACATTGTCCTCAAAGGTGCAGGTTGTATCTATCATTGAATCATTACTGCTCATGCCTTCACAGGGGTTGTCCATATCCTCTGCACCTGGCATTGAAGCAAGGGCTGACATATCCATTTTTACAGTAATGTCAGACATGCCGTCAGGCCCAATGTTTTCCCTCATCTCAACCTTTACGCAGCCTGAGAGCAGGACAATTGCAAGCAAAAGCCCTGCCAATAGAATCCTTTTGTCCATTGCTAAATACCTCCAAAAAGTAATTTATAGATGGAATAGTGAAAGCCGGTATTTAAAGCTTCTGTTTTTCAAGTTTGCCTGCTTTAGGGGCAATTGCAAGAATTTAAAAAGAAAATGCTATTTAAAGTCTTTCAATGGAATATGAAAATATGCTGGAAAGGCTTTACGCAAGCTTGCCTGAAAAGACAAAGAAGCATGAAAGGTTTGAGATGCCTGTTGCAGAGAGCTTCCAGCAGGGAAACAAGACAATTGTAAGGAACTTTTCAAGCATCCTTAAGGCAATAAACCGCGACAGCAGGCATGCAATCAAATTCATCGCAAAGGACACAGCAACCAATGCAGTGATTGACGATTCAGGCAGGCTTGTTTTGAACGGAAAATTCAGCAGCATGCAGATAAACGATTTAATCAAGAACTATATAACCCAGTTCATTCTCTGCCCTGAATGCAAGAGGCCTGACACAAAGGTTGTTGAAAAGCAGGGCGTTAGAATGCTTAAATGCGAGGCATGCGGCGCAATAAGCGCTGTAAAAGGGCTTTAAAAAGGGCTGGTTCACATATTCCACAAGATTCATAAAAAGGAGGGCAAGGAAATTCTGGCAGTCTGCGACAAAGAAATTTTGGGAAAGCAGCTGAAGCAGGGAAAAATTCACTTTAATGTAAGTGAGCGGTTCTATAAGGAGAAGCAGGTAAGCGAAACAGGGCTAAAGAAGCTGCTTCAAGAGTTTGACAACATAAACCTTGTGGGGAACAAGGCAGTGGAAATAGCAGTTGGGGAAAAAATAGCTTCCGAGAAAAACGTTGTTGAAATTGGCGGGGTAAAGCACCTCCAGATATTCAAAATTTGAACAGGTTTGAGAAAATGCCGGCGAACAAAAACAGGAAGGATGGAAAAAGCTCTGATACAGTTAGCAGGCTCAGGTTTCCGAAAAAAGAGCAAAACGAGCAGTTCGGCATTGTAACCCAGCTCATGGGGGCAAACCAGGTAAAGGTAATGTGCCAGGACGGCGTGGAAAGGGGCTGCAGGATTCCGGGAAAGCTCAGGAAGCGCGTCTGGGTAAGGGTAAATGATCTGGTGATTGTGCAGGTTTGGGATTTCCAGCCAAGCAAGGCAGACATCAAATGGCGCTTTCTGGGAAACCAGGTTGAATGGTTCAGGCGCAAGGGAATGCTTGAGGGCCTATCAATCTAAGCAAAAACTGATTTTAAGTTTTTTGCCAAAGGCAATTTTCCCAAGGATTTTTACCCAAGTAAAAAGGCTTGGCAAAGGCAATTTTTCCCCAAGGCATTTTTCCGAAAGAAAAAAAGGGAGCTTAGGTTTTTGCCTAAGCAAAAAAAACAGTATTTAAAAGATAGCAGCCAAAGCTATCTTTAGGTGATTTTTTGGACAGTAAGGCAAACAAAATTATTTCTTTTTCGCTCCTGGCTTTGTTCGCAGTTGTATTTATTTCAGGCTGCATAGAGCCAGGGCAGGGCGGCGGAACCGCACTGAAGGAGATGCCGCGCTTTGAAAGCTATGGGGAGCTTGTTGCCGCATTTGAGGAAGCGGGCAACACACAGTACGGGATAATGTATAACATAGCAAAAGGCATTGCAATGCCAATGATTGCTGAATCAGCAGATGGAAGAGCAGCGGATAGGATTGGAGGCTCAGACTATTCAGCCACAAACATCCAGGTTGAGGGCGTTGACGAGGCAGACATAGTGAAAACAGACGGAAAGTACATCTACAACTTCAGCAGCGGAAACCTCATAATTACAGACGCATACCCAATTGAGAACGCAGCCATAATTTCAAAGACAGAGCTTGAAGGTGTAAGCCCAATGGAAATGTTTGTTTCAGGAAACAGGCTTCTGCTCTTTGGAAACAAGGCAAGATACTATGGTGAACAGGGCATTGCAAGGGAGGACATGTCTTACCCCTATTATGGGTATGGCAATGTTGCAGTGCAGCTCTATGACATTAGCAATAAGGAAGAGCCAGAGCTTATTAAAGAACTTGAGTTTGAGGGAAGCTACCTTACAAGCAGGCTTATTGGCGAGCACGCATACTTTGTTGTAAACAGCTGGCCGCACTACGGAGAATGCGACAAAAACGAGGGCTGCATAATTCCAATGATGAAGATTGAGGGAATTGAACAAAGAGTTGCAGAGGCAACAGAGATCGGCTACCTTTACCCAATGCCGGCAGAAAGCTTTGTTACAATTGCTTCGCTGAACCTTGAAACAGAGGAAATGGAAAAGGAAACCATTGCAGGCTCAGCGCAGAATGTGTATGCCTCGCAGGACAACATATACCTTGCTGCAACAGCCTGGCTGCCCCCTGAAACCCCAATACTCAAGGATGTTGAAAGGATTGTAGTGGGGGACGCAGAGAAAACTGTGGTGAACAAGTTCAGCTTGGAACAGGGAAAAATAGGATATGTTGGGCAAGGAAGCGTTCCAGGGCATGTGCTGAACCAGTTTTCAATGGACGAGCATGAGGGCAATTTCAGGATTGCCACAACTTTGGGGCAGGTTTCAAGAATGCTGAGCCAGAGCTCAAACAACCTTTACGTCCTGGACGAGGAAATGAACACAATTGGAAGGCTTGAGGGCCTTGCCCCAGGCGAGAAGATTTACTCAGCAAGGTTTATGGGGGAAAGGGCATACATGGTTACATTCAAGAAGATTGACCCCTTGTTTGTGATTGATGTTTCAGAACCTGAAAACCCAAAGGTGCTGGGCAAATTGAAAATTCCAGGGTACTCAGATTATTTGCACCCGATTGACGAAGACCACATAATTGGGGTAGGCAAGGACACCATTTCATCAAATTACGATACATTTTCGTGGTACCAGGGAATAAAGATGGCAATCTTTGATGTAAGCGATGTGGAAAACCCAATTGAAATGCACAAGATTGTAATTGGAGACAGGGGCACAGAAAGCCCTGCACTGCAGGACCACAAGGCATTCCTCTTTGACAGGGAAAAGGAATTGCTTGTAATTCCAATAACCCTGTCAGAAATCCCAGACGAAGAGAAAAAGCCTTTGGAGGAAAACCAGATAAGCCCAAGCTATGGCACGCCAGTGTTCCAGGGGGCATTTGTTTACAAGGTAAACCTGGAGGACGGCTTTGAAGAGCAAGGCAGGATAACCCACATCTCAGAGGAAGAGGAGCTGAAGAGAGGCTACTATTATGGATATGAACACAGCGTCCAGAGGTCATTGTACATTGGAAACGTGCTCTACACCCTGAGCGAGAAAATGCTCAAGGCAAACGATTTGGACAGCTTAGAGAACTTAAGGGAATTTGCCTTTGGGTGAATTCCCCACCCCCTTTTTTCCTTTTCTTCTCGGTTTATTTAACTTTATTTTTTCCAAATTTGGTTTTTCCTGCACACTTCCTCTTTTCAGTCAATAAGTTTAAACCAAATTTTTCCTTTACCCTTGCCTCAATAATAATTTAAACCTCTTCAGCCCTAATTACCCCTATGGCGATGGAAAGCAAGCAAGAGTTTGACCTGCGCAAATATGTCCCAAAGGAAGAGCAGAGGAGGACATTTGCAAAGGTCTTTGACAAGGGCACGATTGAGGCAGTGCACAGCCTTTCAACCAAAGGCCATTTTCAAGTGCTGGAACATGTGGTGAGCACAGGAAAGGAAGCGCATGTATTCAGGGCGGTTGACTCAGCAGGGAACAACAAGGCAGTCAAGATTTACAAGACAAGCACCTCAGACTTCAACAACATGTACAAGTATTTGCACGGGGACATCCGCTTCAAGAACGTGGGGAGAAGCAAGCGCGACATTGTCTTTGCATGGACAAAAAAGGAATACAGGAATCTCACCCTAATGAACAAGGTTGGCATAAGCTGCCCAATGCCGATTGCATTCCAGAAAAACGTTCTCGTAATGGAGTTCATTGGAGGGAAAGATGCGGCACCAAAGCTCAGGGATACAGCACCAAGCGATTTGGAAAAAGCATATGAAACAGTTGTTGAAATGCTTGCAAGGCTCTTGTTCAAGGCAGAGCTTGTTTACGCAGACTTTTCCGAATACAACATCCTGAATAATGAGGGCAATCTTGTGCTTATTGACGCAGGCCAGGCAGTGCTGACCACGCACCCAGAAGCAGAAAACTTCTTTGAAAGGGACTTGAGGAATGTGGCAAGGTATTTCTCAAAGCAGGGCATGGAGAAAACAGCAGAGCAGTTAAGGGAAGACATCAAGGCAAAAAAGGGGAAAATCTGAGAAAAGGGATTTGAATGAAAAAACCCAACCAAGGAGGAAAAAGGCGGAGGAGGGGCAGGCCTCAAGGATCAAGAGCACATCAGGATATTGGGGCTTTAGGCGAAAGGCTGCAAACCCTTTTGCAGAAAAAAACCCTGTGTGAGGCACAAATGCAAAAGCTTTTGGGGCAGATTAGGAAAATGAAGGGATCTGACCTGGATCCGGTTAAAGCAGGCAAGTATGAGCAAATAGGGAAAATTGCCAAGCAGATTAGAGAAATAGATGGCCAAATCAAAGGAGAAGTAACCCAAGACCCGCGCTTTGGAAAAAAGAAAAGGCAAGACAATTAAGTGGAAAAAAAGGGGGTTGAAAACCTGAGCGCTGCACCAGCCCTAAAAACCCATTATAATGCGCTTCCAAGGCAATTTGAGGCATTCTGTGAAAAGCTGGGAATTGCTGCAATAAAGTTATTAAAGCTTTCCCAATTTATTCTATATATACTATATATTGGGGTCTTTTTTTGCCTTATGAGCTTTTTGAAACAGTAAAGATGCCTAAAAGCAGGGTTGCTGTCCTAATAGGCAGCAGGGGCAAAACAAAGAGAAAGCTTGAAGAGTTGAGTTCAGTGAAAATCGGGGTTGACAGCGAAACAGGCGATGTGGAAGTGGAAGGAAAGGGCAATGCCGAGAACTTTTACAGCGCGGTAAACGCTGTAAAGGCAATTGGAAGGGGCTTCTCCCCTGAAAACGCAATGCTCCTTATTGGAGGCGATTGCCTCCTGGAAGTGATAAAGGTAAGCGACGTAATTGGCGGAGGCCAGGCAGATCAGAAGGCAAAGAAAGGCAGGGTAATTGGAAGGCAGGGCACTGCAAGGGAAACAATTGAGAGGGAAACAGGCAGCAAAATAAGCGTAATGGGCAAAACCATTTCAATAATTGCAGGCCCTGAAAGCATGGAAACCACAAGAAGGGCAGTTGAAATGCTGTTAAGGGGTGCAAACCACAGCACGATATTCAAGTTCCTTGAAAAGGAAAAGGCCCAGGGAAGAAAATTCAGCATTTAGGGAAAAGCAATGAATTTGGAAAAGGAAGGGAATTGAAATTTAACGGTGGAAATAATGCCTGACGGGAAAATAATTGAAAGCAAGATTATAGGTGCAGAGCAGATTGCAAAGGAATTCAAAGAGCACTCTGTTGCAGAGTTCTTCAAGAAAAACAAGCAGATGCTCGGCCTCTACGGAAAGGTCAGGACACTTACAACAGTAATCCATGAGTATGTTACAAACTCAATTGACGCATGCGAGGAATCAAACATTTTGCCGGACATTGACGTGAAAATTGACGAGCTCGGCCCAGAATACTATGAGGTAACTGTAAAGGACAACGGGCCAGGCCTTACAAAGGAAACAGTTGGAAAGGCATTGGGCCAGCTGCTTGCAGGAACAAAGTTCCACAGGATGATTCAAAGCAGGGGCCAGCAGGGAATCGGGGCATCAGGATGCACAATGCTCTCCCAGATGACCACTGGAAAGCCCACAAAGGTGATTACAGGAACAGGAAAGGGAAAACCCATAAGCCTTGAGCTCACAATTGACCCAAAGCTCAACCAGCCAAAGATAGCAAACCTGAAGGAAATAGCAAAGGAATTCAGGGGGCTTGCAGTCCAGGCAAAATTCAAGGACGTTATGTACAGGGATTCAGAGCAAGGCCCTTTGGAATATTTGAGGAGAACAGCCATTGCAAACCCGCACGTGCAGGTCAAGTTCAGGGACCCGGCAGGGCAGGCATTCAACTTCAAGAGAAGCGCAAGCGCCATTCCAAAGGCGCCAAAGGCTGTAAAGCCACACCCAAAAGGGGTTACAATTGACGAGCTAGTTACCCTTGCAAAGTACACAAAGGCAAGGAATGTAAGCAGCTTTTTGCGAACAGACTTTGACAGGATGGGCCAAAAGTCTGTTGAGGAGATAGCAAAAAAAATAAGCTTTGACCTGAAAAAAGACCCAAAGCAGTTAAGGTGGGATGAGGCAGAGGAAATCATAAAAGCATTCAAGACAATCGACTTCATTGCGCCAAGCACTGATGCATTAAGGCCAATTGGGGAGGAACGCGTCAAAAAAAGCCTTGAAAACATTGTTGCGCCTGAATTCCTGCACGTGATGACAAGAAGGCCACAGGTTTACTCAGGGGGCTTCCCCTTCCAGGTTGAGGTTGCAATTGCCTACGGCGGAAAGGCAGGAAGGACAGTGTCAGGGCCTGAAGGCCAGGAGAACAGGCTTGAAATAATGCGCTTTGCAAACCGCGCACCACTGCTTTTTGACGCAGGCAACTGCGCAATAACAAAGGCAGTGCACAGCATTGACTGGAAAAGGTATGACATAAAGGACATTGACAAAGCGCCTGTAACGGTAATGGTCAACTTCATCTCTGTTTACGTTCCATACACAGGGGCAGGAAAGCAGGCAATAGCAGACCTGGATGAAGTGGTTGAAGAGATAAGGCTGGCGCTGATGCAGACAGGCAGGAAAGCAGGGCACTACATTTCAGGGAAAAGGAGGGAAGCTGAAAAGCAGCTCAAGAGGGAAATTTTCCTCAAATACATCCCTGAAATAGTCAATGCCCTGAATGCAATTACAAAGGTTGACAAGAAGGCAATGCAGGCCAAGCTTGAGAAAATGGTAATGGCAAAGCTCAAGCTTGAGGAAAAGAAAGAGGCAGAGGAACTGAAAAAAGAGCTTGAAAAAAACGGAAACGGCGAAGAGGCTGACGCGGAAAAAGAAAAGGAAGAAGGGGAAAAACTGGCTAAAAAGGGGAAGGAGAGCAAAGCAAAAGAAACCCAAAAGGAAAAAAAACCCAGCGAAAAAAAGAAAAAACCAGAATAAGAGGTTGTGAAAAATGGCAAAGGAAAGGAAAAGGAAGAAGCACGACAGCAATGAAAAGGAAACCCCGAAAAACATTGCAAAAAGGCTTAAGGGCATAGCAGAGGCAGTTGTAAATGACATAAAGAAGGGCAATGACCCAGAATTTGTCACCCAGCAAAGGGGAAGAAGCAATGTAGAATTTGACGAAAAGAAGGGAACGCTGCAGCTTGGTGACAGGGAAACAACAAGGACCTTTTTGAATGTAGGGCATGCAAGGAAATTCATGCAGACAATGCTTGTTACAGCAAAAGCCCATGACTACTTGAGCCAGAACAAGACTGCTTCAATCAGGGAAATCTATTACGAGCTGAAGCACACTGTCCCAAACACCAAGGAGAACACCTTTGAGGGGCAGACAGAGTCAGATGCAGTAATCGTTGATTTGGAGCACAGCGTTGACACCATCAGGGAGAAGCTGAACCTGCATGCAAACCCAAAGGGAACCCTTTACGGCGATATTACCCTCAAGGACAGGATGCACCACAACGACAAGTTCAACTGCGCAAAGCTGGGCAGGGGGGGCTGGAGCATTATGTCAAGGCTTGAGCCAGAAGAGATTGAAATTGTTTCATGTGATGCAAAGTACGTCCTTGTGATTGAGACAGAGGCAATGTACGAAAGGCTTGTAGAGGAAAGGTTCGCACAAAAAAACAAGTGCGTTCTTGTAAGCACCGGAGGCCAAGCAGCCCGAGGCACAAGAAGGTTGATTCACAGGCTTCACTCAGAGAGAAAGCTGCCTGTAGTCGTGTTCACAGACGGAGACCCCTATGGGTGGTACATTTACAGCGTGATAAAGCAGGGGAGCATGGCCCTAGCAGCCCACTCAGATTTCATGGCGTGCCCTGAGGCAAAATATGTTGGCATGACCTTGGATGACATTGAAACATACGGCCTTAAAGAGGTTACAGAGAAAATGAAGGACGGCGACATCAAGAGGGCAAAGGAGATGATTGATTACCCCTGGTTCCAGAACAAGCCCTGGCAAAGGCAGCTCAAGAAAGCAGTGAGCGAAAAGGTCAGGATAGAGCAGCAGGCACTTGCAAACAAATCACTTGAGTTTGTTGCAACAGAGTACCTTCCGGAAAAAATAAAGAAAAAGGACTTTTTGCCATAGCTATTTCTTAACCTTTTTTATAACGCCTTTTTCTGCTTTTCAGTCAGGTCAGGCATTATGTGTGGAACATAAAAGTCGCGGATTTTCTCCTGGGAAATTTTCTGCATTTCAACCTTTCCCCACTTCTGGGCAATCTCAAGGAAATCTGTCAAGACCTTCTTGTCAAGGGCGGCTAATTCCAAATACTCAAAGCCGTCTGGCTTTACAACAATCGGCTTTACAAAAATCAGCTCAGGGCTTAGGTACATCTGCAGGTGGGTTGCATCCTTCTTTGCCCTCAGCGAGTAAATTACAAGGTTTCCCTCTTTTTCCAGGTTTTCATACCTTGGGTTTTTTGAAATTTCCCCAATGTAAGCGCTTACATTCTTCTGCTCACCGAGTGGAACATGCGCACTTGTCAGGAAGACATAGCCCTTCTGCTCAAACCTGTTGAAGGGAAAGCAGAGAATGGTGAGATTGTACTTCTGGGCAAGGGGGATTACCGCGCTGCCCTCGTGCCAGAACTTCATTTTAAGCGTCCACATGGAAACAATAAAGGCAGGCGAGAAATTTAATTATTTGCATTTGGGGAAAAAGGAAAAAAAGGGCAGTCTGCTTTCAGGGGAAAGGTGAAAATAAAGCCGTTTTTCTTGCAAAAGAAAGTAATTTATTTGGGAAAAGCGTAATTAGTGGCATGCCTGCCATTGGTTTTGTTACATGCAGGGATGCCACAGGGTCAAGGAAGATTGCCCAAGTGCTGCTTGAGAAAAGGCTTGTTGCCTGCGCAAACATAATCCCAAAAATTGAATCGCAGTACTGGTGGAAGGGAAGCCTTTCAAAGGCAGCAGAGGCCCTGTTGCTGATAAAAACAAGGAAAGAGCTCAGGGAGAAGGCAATGGCTGAAATCAAAAAGCTGCACAGCTATGAATTGCCAATAATTGAATTCTCTGATTCTGTTGTAAGCAAGGGAGCAGAAGAGTGGATTAAGAAGGAAACAAAGTAGGCAGAGAGGAAAAACGCAAACAATCCGCGGTAAATGCTATTTTTCCTTGTAGCCGACAACATTCTTCAGGTAGCCGACAATTTCAGGGTTCTGCAGGGTTGTTGCATCGCCCAGCTTCTCATTCACAAGCATTGAGCGCAGGAACCTGCGCATTATCTTGCCGCTCCTTGTCTTTGGCAGGTCCTTGACAAAGTATATCTTGTGCGGGCTTGCAGTTGGCCCAATGACATTCCTGACCTGCTTTACCAGGAGAGCCTCCTCTTCACCTGAGGCCTTTACCCCTGGCTTTAGGCAGACAAACGCAATTGGCACCTGGCCCTTTACGTCATCAGGCTTTGGGACAACAGCCGAAACAATCACGTCAGGGTGCGAACTCAGGGCATCCTCCACCTCAGCGCTTGAAAGCCTGTGCCCAGCAACCTTCATTACGTCATCAACCCTGCCTGTAACCCTTATGTTCTGCCTGTCAAACCATCTCGCACCATCACTTGTGTAATATGCTTTAATGCCATACTCAGACCAGTAGGTATCCTTGTACTTCTTGGGGTTTCTCCAGACACCGCGCAAAAGGCCTGGGGGGAAAGGGCTTTTGAAAACAAGGTAGCCTGTTTCGCCCTTCTTCACCCTTTTTCCGCGGTCATCAAGGATTTCTGCCTTTGTGCCAGGGAAGGGCCTGCCTGCAACAGTGGGTATAAAAGGCCCAATGCCAGGCAGTGCATTAACCAAAGTGCCGCCTGTTTCAGTCTGCCACCATGTGTCAATTACAGGGCAGCGCCTGTTTCCAATATAGTCAAAGTACCAGAGCCAGGTTTCAACATCAATTGGTTCGCCCACAGTTCCAAGAATGCGCAAAGTGGAAAGGTCATACTGCTTTGGCCACTGCGTTCCGACTTTTTTGAACATCCTTATAGCGGTCGGTGCAGTGTAAAAAACGCTTACATCAAACTGGTCTGCTATTTCCCAGAGCCTGCCCCAGTCAGGCATGTCAGGCGAGCCCTCATAAATGACCATGGTTGCGCCAACAGCCAAAGGGCCGTAGCATGCATAGGTGTGCCCTGTGATCCAGCCAATGTCTGCAGTGCACCAGAAAACATCATCCTCATGCAGGTCAAAATCCCATTTCGTGGTCCAGTATGCCTGCGTCAAATAGCCGCCTGTGTCATGGATTACGCCCTTAGGCTTTCCTGTGGTTCCGGAGGTGTAAAGAAGGAACAATGGGGCGTTTGACTCAACTGGAACGGGCCTGCTTTTCTCGCTTGCCTTTTCCATGAGTTCATGGAACCAGAAATCGCGGCCCTTCTCCATTGGAACCTTTAGCTTAACTGAATCGTCAAACCGCTTGACAACAACAACTTTTTTCACTGATTTGGCTGCAGCAGCAACATCAGCCTGCTTCTTCAGGTTTATGGGCTTTCCCCTCCTCCAATAGCCGTCGCAGGTAACAAGGACCTTGGCTTCGCAGTCATCAACGCGCTTCTTGAAGTTTTCGCCTGAGAAAGCGGAAAAAACAACGCTGTGGATTGCACCCAGCCTTGCGCAGGCAAGCATTGCCACCATTGTTTCAGGAACCATTGGCATGTAAATGCCAACCCTGTCCCCTTTCTTTATGCCAAGCTTTTTCAAAACGTTTGCAAACCTGCAGACCTTCCTGTAAAGGCCCCTGTAG
>JAFGDB010000042.1 GCA_016932355.1 Candidatus Iainarchaeum sp.
AGCAATCTCTAAAGAAGAGGCTGGAGTTCATCTATGACAGGGGCGAGCTCAGGGATGCAAACTTCATTATGCTTGGCGATGATGACCTGTTCTCGGTTGCGATTGCGCTTACAGGGCTTGCAGGGAGAATAACTGTTCTTGAAATTGACAAGGAAATTATTGAGCTTATCAGGGGCATTGCAAAAGAAAGGGGGCTTGGCATTGAGGCAATTGAATACAATGCAGCAAATGCCCTGCCAAAAGAGCTTGCATCCAAATTTGACGTTGCTGTAACAGAGCCGCCTGAAACAGAGAAAGCATTGCAGGTTTTCCTTTCAAGAAGCGCGCAGGCACTGAAAGAGAGTGGAAGCATATACTTTGGGTTAACAGAAATAGAGTGCAGCAGCAGGACATGGCTCTCAGTGCAGAAAACGCTGAACGGAATGGGATTTGTACTTACGGACATTTTGAGAAACCACACAGAATACCCTGAAACATACATCAGGGACAAGGAAGGCTACTACAAGAAAATGCGCATGATGAAGGATGCACCCTTCCCACTGAAGCTTTACACAAAGGAGAAATGGTACAGGAGCAGCTTCCTCAGGGCAAAATTAGTTGGAAAGGCAAAGCCAGCAATCGAGAAAGCGGTTGAATTCGGGCCAGGGTTTTACCAGAACGAGGATGCTGTTACTATTGAGTAGCCAGAATGCTGCAGAGCTTTCCCGAAATGATGTAGCCTGCGTCAAACATTGCAATTGCAATCAGGTAGAACCAGTTTGCTGTTGCAAGGCCAACAGCAATGCAGCCAAGCTCCATCAAAATCCTGAGCCCAAAAATTTTCAGGGCAAAGGACTTTGGGCCCTTTGCACTGGCTTCCAGCTTATCAGAAACGTTGTTCAGTATTTCGTCCAGGAAGCCGAGAACCAAAAGAAATGCGAAAAGCAGCGGGTGGATTGCCGGCAATCCAAAAAAAGCAACTGCCAGGATAAAGGCGGAAACTCCAAGCTGGTGCTGCCTGTTGTCAATTTTTCCTGAAAGGAGCACAGCGCAGATTACTGCAAGGAACAGCGTTGAAAATTCTGGTGAATCTGAAACAAGGTATCCTGCAAGAAGGCCGTAGGCAAGGGCTGCAATAAAAGCCAGCTTTGGCCAAAGCTTGGATTTTGTTTCAGACAACTCATCAGCTGCCTTGGCTGAAAAGCCGGTGAGGAAAGCGAGGAAAAAATTGAAAACCATTTTTAATTGCCCCTTTTGAACCCTAATTTTGGAGCTGGATGCTATTTTAAGCATTACCGGCCCTGTAGAAATAATTTATAAAGGCAAAATTGAGATGCCTTAAATTGGCATTTAAATGCAAAATGCCAACTTGGCGTTTATAAACAAAACAGGATTTCTACACCACCAGCATTACCGAAAACATTAAAAATAACAAGGAACTTTAATTTTTATAATTAAATTTTGCAAGACATCCAGCCTTAGTGCAGGTTGCCGGGGTGAGAAATGCACTATAAACAACTTCTACTGGATTTAACAGGTTGCAGGGCAGACCTTGATAATGAGGGAACTGTTAAAAGCATCCTGGATAAAGCCTGCGAAATGCTGGAAGTTAACGCAGTAAAGAAATTTACGCACAGGTACAGCCCATATGGCCTTAGCATTGTTTACGTTCTTGCTGAATCCCACATAAGCTACCACAGCTGGCCAGAGCACAAGACCTGCAACATTGACATCTTCAGCTGCGGCGGGGTTGACCCGAAAAACATTGTGAGATTCCTTTGCGAGAGCTTTCAGGCAGCAGCCAAGAAAGAGAAATACTCTTTCAGGAATGTTTGCGAGCCTATTCTGGCAAAGCAGGTGCAAAATTTTAGCGGAATTCAACAAGACTTTTCAGCGCACAACCATTAAAATTCAACCAGCTTTTTCGGCGCACTGCTCAAAAGCCTGCAGCCTGTTTTTGTAACAAGAATGTCATCCTCTATCCTGATGCCGCCGAACCTTCCGTAAATGGCAGGCTCAACTGTTAAAACCATGCCTGGCTTCAGCCTTTCATTGCTGCCCTCCAAAAACCCCCTTGGGCTATCATGGACTTCAATCCCAAGGCCATGGCCAAGGCCGTGGATTAATGAAAAGCCGGTTTCAGATTTCAAAAATTTGCCTGCTTTGGCAAAAATTCCGGAGCATTTTTCACCTGGCTTGATTAGGGAAAGGGAAAAGCGCTGGCTTGCAAAAACGGCCTGGTACAATTCCCTTTGCCTCTCTGTTGCACTTCCAACAAAAAAGGTCCTGCTTAAATCAGCGCAGTAGTTCCTGTATCTGCAGCCTGCGTCAACCAGGAGAAAGCCCTTTCCAATCCTCTTTTCACTTGGCATGTGGTGGGGAACACTGCCATTGGCCCCTGAGGCAACTATTACAGGAAAGCCGATTGAATCGTCTGCCTTTTGCCTGAATTCAAGTTCAATTGCAAGCGCCAAGGCCCTCTCTGTCATGCCCCTCCTGTAAATTTTGGGAACCCTTTGCAAAACCTTTTCAGTTATTCCAACCGCCGTCCTTATTTTGGAGATTTCACCGGATGTTTTAACTGCCCTTACCTCTGCAAGATTTTTTGAAACGTCAAAAAAAGCCTTGCCCTTCAACATTTTTCTCAAATCAGCGTAGCCTTTTTTTGTGGCAAAATTGTAATTCAGCCCAATTCTCCTGCCCTTGAGGTGCTGCCCCAGGATTTTCCTCACCTTCTTTGAATTTTCCACTGTCTTAACAACAAGGTTTTTCCGCAGGGCTTTGGGAACTGAGTAAAACCTGGTTGTCAAAAGCACTGGCTTCTTGCCCTGCCTCAGAATCAGGGCAGTTCCAAAAAAATGCCCAACTGAAAGGCCTGAGAAGTAGTAGAAGTTTGGGTCAGGGGCTTTTAACAAAACGGCCTTTGCATTAATTGAATCAAAAAGCTCTTTTGTCTTTTCGCTCAAAATTAAAGCACCCCCTTTTTTGCCCGCTTAAACAACCATCTTTCCCTTTTTGATTATCCAGAGCTGATTTCCTGCTTTGTCAATTGCATAGATGTCAAGCTTTTGCCTCGGGCTGTTTATTACAATATCACAGTGGTATGTTGTCTGCCTTCCAGGCTCATACCCTGAACCCAAGGCAATGTGAATCATCCTGGCAAGCTTCTCTGTTTCAATCAGGTAGCGGCTGAGCCTTGCCTTTGGGTTTGTGTTGATTGCAAACTCCCCCACATTGCTGAAATTCCTTTTCATTGAGGAAATTATTTTCTTCGGCATGCTCCTGTTCTTTTCAAAAATCCTTATCATGCCCATGCTTTCTTTTTTCCTTTTATTAAATGCCTTGAGAATTGTGCCGCTGCCGCTTAAAACCCTGTATTTACCTGCCTTTACTGAGACAACAAGAGGCTTATTTTCAGGAATCACATAGCTCTGGTCCACGTTTATCACAACATCCCCTATAAAGGTGCCGTCCATCCTGTGCGGCGTAAAGAAAACCTCCCCCCCGGGAAAGTTGCCGTACCTTCCGCTGTTGGTCTTGAAAATCTTTGCAGCCTCCCTGGGAGTTTTTGGGTTTACCTCTATGTCACTGCTCAGCACAGGGCTCTTCTTGCTGAGGATATGGCTTAAATCAAGCCTGAGGCTTGTCCTGCCTCCCTTAACCCTCTGGCCCTCAACAAAAAGGGCCTTGCTTTTGCGCAGAACATCCCTTATCCTGTCAGCCTTTTCCCTCATTTTAAAGTAGTCAACATAGCAGCTCCTGATGTAGTTCTCCAAAGGAAGGGTTTCGGTTATTGCATACCTTGTCCTTGCAGGCCTTTTGTCAATTTTTGATTGCTCAGCCCACCACGGCTTCAAAAACATCTGGCCAGGGCCCTGCCACCTTGTCTTCCTGTTCGGGCTGGGATAGCCAATCTTCATTCCGAAAAAGTGCTTTCCGCCATAGCCCTTTCCGTGAATTCCAAAGCTTGCATTGCTTGGGTTCAGTTTTGAAGCGCCTATGAATGGGGAAAGCCTTTTGAATGCATTAAACCAGGGCTCGCTGATGTTTTTTTCGTATTCGCACCCAACAAGGGTTGAGGAAAGGTCGCTTACCCTGCCCATTGGCTCAAGCTGGGACATTCTTGCTGTTTCAGCGCCCATTGAAACACTTTTGCACATTGCCTTTCCTGCAAGGGCAAAGGTGTAGGCTATTGAAAAGCTGTCAAGGTAGTCCTGAAGCGGAAGCTCAAGGCTTTTCTTTTTCGGGATGAGCTCAAAGCCAATGCTCAGCCTTTCCGCTTTCCTAAGGCCATAGCCCTGCTGAAGGATCCTTTTGTTTGTTGCAAGAAGCTGCTTCCACTTGGAGCGCCTGAACCAGCCAGTTCTAAAATCAATAAGCTTGGAGTCAAATCCAAACCCTTTTGTTTTCACATTTATCTCAAGGTCAGGCTGCCTGAAGAGCTTTTCAAAGTAGCTGTCTTTTGTTTTTCTCTGCACTGATTCAATAAATGCCTGCATTGCCTTTGCTGCATTGCTTTTCCCGCCCTTTTTGAGCTGGCTGTACAATTCCCATGTTTTGCGCAGCACGGGAAGCGTGCTGCTCTCCTTTCCCAAAACAAAAACGCTGAGGTCAGAGCCAAACTCATCCACTGCCCGGCTTAAGGGAGCCAGGCTGAAAAAGGCGCTTTCATTCTCCAAAGGCAGGGAAACAAGGCAGGTCTTGCCCTTTCCCAAGCGCTTTTTCAGCATGCGCTTGTAGTATGCAACATCCTTGTTGAACTGCACTTCACTGTAACGCATTTTACAATGCACCCCTCAATTGAATTTGTAAAAATCGGCCATGCACGCAGTGTGCAAAACTATTGTGGAATTGCACTTTACTGTAACGCATTTTACATTCACCGGTGATTGAATCTGGAATTGTGCTGGGGCAAAGCAGCTACTTCCTTTTCAGCATAGGCAGGCCTGTTCTCTTGTTCTCAATCACTGCAAAGCCCGGAGGCAGTTCAATGCTGCCATTGCTGTCCTTGCTGAAGTAGAAAAGCCTGTCCCTCTGGTGCAGGTAATACTTGTTTCCCCTGCTGTTTGTATGCTCATACCCCATTTGAAAAAACCCCTTTCTTTTCAGAATTTAATACTA
>JAFGDB010000043.1 GCA_016932355.1 Candidatus Iainarchaeum sp.
GCCAAACAGCGCAAGAAGGTTTGTTGGATGGCCGTTTGTAAGGGCAAACCAGCTGCACAGCGTTTTCAAGAGAATGGGCTTTAAAAGAACTCTTGGGTTTGTAATTAGAAGGATTGCAACAGTAGCAAAATCAAAATAGGGAGAAAAAGAAAACATGCTGGAAACAGCGGGTTTAGCAAAATCAAAATAAAGAGAAAAAGAAAACATATTGGAAACAGCGAGTTTAGCAAAATCAAAATAGGGAGGATAGGGCATGAAGAATGTGCTGGTGACAGGCGGGGCAGGCTTTGTGGGCTCGCATGTGGTTGACGAGCTTGCCAAAAGAAAGCTCAATGTCAGGGTTTTGGACAACCTTGTTGGAGGCAACCAGAACGCCAGGGGCTTTGCCAAGCAAGTTGAATTCATCAAGGGAGACTGCTGCAGCAGGCAGGACTGCAAAAAGGCAGTAAAGGGAATTGACACTGTTTTCCATTTGGCAGCGCACGCAGCAGAGGGGCAAAGCGTTTTCATTCCTGAATTCAATGCGCAGACAAACCTCATTGGAAGCATTGTAATGCTCTCTGAAGCAATTAACGCAGGAGTAGAAAACTTTGCTTTTACCTCAAGCATTGCAGCATATGGAAGCCAGGAGAAGATGCCGATTGCTGAAACCGCTCCGCTTACTCCTGATGACCCTTATGCAATCACAAAGAAGACCTTTGAGGATTACCTGCACGTTTACCATGAATTGTCTGGAATAAAGCCCTACATTGTGAGGTTCTTCAATGTTTACGGGGAAAGGCAGAGGATGGACGACCCATACAGGGGGGTTGTCCCAATATTCATAAACAAGTGCCTTAAGGGGGAAAGGCCAATAATCTTTGGGGATGGCTTGCAGAAGAGAGCCTTCACCTACATAAGCGATGTAGTTGAGCCAATCTGCAACATCATTGGGAAAAAAGAATTAGTTGACAACCCGGTTAACATTGGAACAGAGGAAGTGCACACAGTCAAGGAATTAGCAGAAATGGTTATTGAAAAGATGGGCTCAGACCTTGAAATTGAGTACATTGACAAGAGGACAAGCGATGTAAAGATTGCCTACTGCGATACAGGCAAGGCAAAAAAATTGTTTGGATATGAGGCAAGGGTTTCACTGGAAAAGGGCCTTGACAAGACAATTGAATGGGCAAAAAAGATGGGAGCACAGGAATTCAGGTACATGCCCTTTACGGAAATTCCAAAGCTCACGCAGAAAACCTACACCAGCAAGAAAATTTGATTAAGGGTCTTGAAAATGGCATTCTCTTTTCCAAAGGCAAGAATTGAAAATTCAGCACACAACAGGAAAGTGGCTTGAATGGCTTTCTCTTTTCCAAAGGCAAGAATTGAAAATTCAGCACACAACAGGAAAGTGGCTTGAATGGCTTTTTCCTTTCCAAAGGCAAGCATTGTGATTCCAACACACAACAATGCAAGCACACTGCGGAGGGTATTGGATGGAATGCTAAAGCTCAATTACCCGAATGATTTTGAGGTAATTGTTGTAAACGACGGCAGCACTGACAACACAAGGGAAATGCTCAAGGAATTTGGAAAAGATAAGCGAATTAAAGCAATTGATTTTGAAAAAAACCAGGGGGTCTGCAATGCAAGAAACGCAGGCATTGCAAAGGCAAAATTTCCAGTACTTGTGAACATGGACCATGACTGCATTCCGGAAAAGGGCTGGCTCAAGCAGCTTGTTGCTGCTTTCGAGGATGAAAGGGTTGGGGCAGTGAGCAGCTTTGGCGACTTTGGGGGAACCTCAACTGCCTTCAGGAAGGAACTGCTTGAAAAGGTTGGAGGCTATGACACTTCATACGGCTATTACAGGGAGGACACTGACCTCACATTCAGGATAATGGAGCTCGGCTATGAATACAGGATTGTAAAGGCAGGCTATTTGCACGACCACCAGGAGGCAAAGCCTTCTGGCAAGAGAGGCCTGTTCAAGTATTTCCTGAGGAGGATGCGCTACCACCAGAACGACGTTCTTCTCTTTAAAAAGCACCCAAAGCTTGCATCCGAATTCCTTGACGTGAAGCTTGGTTTCCTGGTAAACCCTGCAAAGGACTTCAAGGTAGCTGCCAATTTGTGGGAGGGAAGCAGCAAAAACCTCAAGCTCTGCTCCCCAAGGGGAATTGTCCTCATTGAGAACAAGAGCCCTTTGCACGCGCTTTTAATTATTTTCCTGGCATTAATCTACATGCTTGCAGTCAAGGCCAGCAGGCTGGCTGGAAGCGTGAGATATGGAAGGCTTTTGATATGACAGGAAAAAACGCGCCTGCAGGGAAATCAGGGGGAAAAGAGACACAGGATGTCCCGCTGCCGGTTTTCAAAGTTTCCGGGGAGAAGCTTGATTTGGGCTGCGGCCACAACAAGCTGCAAGGCAGCTTTGGCGTGGACTTTGTTAAAACAGGCTGCGCTGATTTGCAGTGGGACCTTGACAAGAAGCTGCCTCAAAAATTCTGGGGAAAGTATGACCTTGTTTTCAGCGCAGGCGTCCTGGACCATCTGGGAAACCCGCTGAATTTTCTGCAGAACTGCTGCACTTACGCCAAGCCAAACGGGTTTGTGCAGGCCATAGTTGACAACGCTGACTACTGGCGTTATCACAAGAAAGCATGGCCTTTTGGAAATTACCACGCAGGCCTCTGGTACAGGGAGAACAAGCTGGCAAAGGTCCAGCACAAGATGCTGTTCCAATTAGGGCACCTGCGGAATTTGTTCACCCTTGCAGGGCTTAAGCCTGTTGAGGAATCCTACTTCTGGAGAAGGTCTTTGGATTACCTGTTTCCAAAGCACCTGGGCAATGCCTACATTTCAATAGTGGGAAAGAAGGGAAAATAGGCCAGATTCGAGCCTTGTACCAAATTTTGTTTTAATGTTTTTTAAAAGTAACCCTCCAAAGGCAATATAGGCAGATTGGGCCTGAAGAAAGGCAAAAGCCCGAAATTGCAGGCAATTAATTGGTGGAGAGAATGGAAAAAATCCTTGTAACAGGCGGGGCAGGCTTTATTGGAAGCAACTTCATACACTACTTTTCAGAAATGCACCCGCAAACGCAGATAGTCAACCTTGACAAGCTTACATACGCAGGCAGGAAGGAAAGTTTAGAGGACATTGAAGGGGAAAAGAACTACAGGTTCATAAAGGGGGACATATGCAGTGAGAAGCAGGTGAAAAAGGCAATGAAGGGCTGCAGTGCAGTAATAAATTTTGCAGCAGAAAGCCATGTGGACCGCTCCATAAAGGATTCAGATGCATTCCTGAAATCAAACTTTGCAGGGGTAAAGGTATTGTGCGAGCAGGCAAAAAAGCAGGGCGTTGAAAAATTCATTCAAATAAGCACGGACGAGGTTTATGGAGAGATTGAAAGCGGCAGCTTCAAGGAAACTGACATGCTGCACCCAAGAAACCCCTACAGCGCTGCAAAGGCAGCAGGCGAGCTTCTTGCAATGAGCTATTTCACAACATATGGGCTGCCAGTTGTTGTAACAAGAAGCAGCAACAACTACGGGCCATTCCAGTTTCCTGAAAAAGTGATTCCGCTATTCATTACAAATTTGCTGCGAAACAAAAAGGCCCCGCTATACGGAGAGGGAAAGAATGTAAGGGACTGGCTTTACGTGCTTGACAACTGCCAAGCAATTGACGTCTGCCTGCAGAGGGGGAAAGCAGGTGAAATTTACAACATTGGCGGGGGAAATGAATTGCAGAACATTGAATTAACAAAAATGATCCTCGCAGAACTGGGCAAGGGCAATGAAATGATTGAAAAGGTTAAGGACAGGCCAGGCCATGATTTGAGGTACAGCCTTGACATTGGAAAAATTGAAAGGGAGCTTGGCTGGAAGCCAATAATGGATTTCAAAAGAGGGTTGCACACCACAGTGCAGTGGTACAAGGAAAACGAAAAATGGTGGAAACCGCTGGTGAAGTAAAAGGA
>JAFGDB010000044.1 GCA_016932355.1 Candidatus Iainarchaeum sp.
AAATGCAGTTTGCCCCATCCTTTGCAACGCCAGTGCTTATGGAAATGAAGCCTGGGCAGGATGGAAGTGTTGAATCATATTATTATGTTACTGATGCAACAACAGGCCTTGCAATTCCCTCCCCCCTGCAGAGCTACATGAACTTCTGGACAGGCACTGGAAGCACGATGGGCGAGAGGCCGCTTGCATGCCTGGACTTTGGCGGTTCACTGCTTCCCTACAGGTGGCAGGACAGCAAGGCTGCTTCAACAAGCTGCGCTGCTTCAAGGGAGAGGGAAAGCTTTGGCTACTCTTATTTGGGCGCAAACCCTGAGGATGCGCTTTACTTTGAGTCAATTTTCTTTGTTCCATTCAACGAAAGCTATGTTCTCAACCCTGCGTGCAGGAACAGCAGCCAGTTTTACTCGCCTGCTGAGAGCACGCTTGCCTCCGGCCTTGTAAGCCTGAGCAGGCAGAGCACTGCAAGGCAGATTTCCTCAGTGCAGAATGTAATTGACCTTGTGGGCCAGGAGCTTGTCTGCGTTACAACAGATGAGGAAAGCATAAAGTTCTGGTGGAACCCGCAGAAAGTGCTTTCAGAGCTTGAGCCTGTTAAGGAAGGCATTAACCCAGGCTGGGATCAAGACCTTGCCTGTGCTGTTGCCCCAAATTGAACGATTCTTATGCTTTTTGAGGGTTTTCTCTGGCTGAACATTGCTGCCATAACCCTGCTCGGAATTTCAAGCGCTTACACTGACCTTCATTCAGGAAAAATCCCCAACAGGGCTGTTTTCCCTGCAATATTTGTTGCAATTGCCCTGAATTTTTTAAACTCTGGCTCCTGGAACACATTTATTGTTAACGGGGCCCTTGCATTCCTGTTCGGCTTTGTGCTTTTTCTGGGCAGGCTTTGGAGTGCGGCAGACAGCAAGCTTTTCCTTGCATTTGCACTGCTTTTTCCAATAAGCCTTTACGGCCCTGACTTCATGTTCTTTCCATCTTTTGCAATAATCCTGAATGCTTTCATTCCCGCATTTTTCGGGCTTTTCATTTTTGCCCTAATAAGGACAAGCAGGGAGCAGAAGCTTGCTGCTCTGAAAAGCACCTTTCACCCAAAGACTGTTGCAGGCCTTGCCATTGTGCTTTTTGCCTTCTACTGGCTTTTGTTCCTGTTTTTTTCCGCTTTGCGGGTTCCGCTTGACTTTTTCATTATAGTGCTGCTGCTTTTCTTCTTTGTTGCAGCAGTTGAGCTGGTTTTTCCCGAAAAATTCGTTTTTGTCTGCGCTGCAATTTCCGCCTTTTTCCTCTGGTTTTGCTTTGCAGAGGCATCCCAGCCAGGCTTTGCTGCAAACTTTTTCATAATCCTTGCGGTAATGCTTGTGCTGCGCTTCTTTGTGTTGCACCTTGGCTTTTTTTCTTTTGGCGTGAGGAAGGAGCTGCGCGAGCTCAAGCCAGGGATGGTTGTTCTTGAAGGCGTTTATGAAAAAAATGGGCTGCTTGAGAAGAAGAAGCTTTTTTTTCCCTCGCTTGTGAATGTAATGCAGGACATCCAGACAAACTATGTCATTGACCTGTCTGTAACAGGGCTTAGGGAGCAGGACATTGAGATGCTGAAGCAGGCCAAAAAGGACCAAAGGCTGATGTTCCACAGCCTTCTTGTGCAGGAAACACTGCCCTTTGCGCCAATCCTCTTTTTGGGTGTGCTTATATCCTTGGCCTGCCCTGCCCATGTGCTGTGCTTCCTTTCCTTATAGGCCTGAATTCGCCTGCTTTTCCCTTTTATGCAATACCCCCTTTTCCCTGCCCGCTTTCCTTATGTGGCAGGCAGCGATTAGGTTAAATAGTTTTTCAGGTTCCTCTTAATGGGGAGCATGGTTTCACAATTTGGGAATGCGGAATTCCATGAAAAGGGCAATTTTGCGCTTGTTGCATTGAGCCCGAAGCTTTACTCACATGCAGCAATTTTTAGTTCAGCTTACCTCATGCTTGACAGTGCCTTTGTAATTGTTGACGGCACACCAGACCAGGTTGTTGTAAGCCTTCAGCCCAAAAAGGGCAAAAATTTAAAGGGGCTTGTGCGGCAGTTCAACAAGTATTTGATAAGCCACAGTGCCAGCGCTGCAGAAGCCAAGAAAACAGGGAGCATCAGGGCAGAGCTTGTTAAAAGGGCTCTATTAACCCAAAGCAAAAAGGGCTGATTAAAATACGCCAGTTAACGCTTGACAAAGGTAAAAATGCCGCAGTTCTTGACCTAAACGCATTCTTCTACCCTGAACACCTGGTTAAGCAGGCGGCAGCAGCTTTTGAAAGTGTCTGCACTGCAAAGGTTGTGCCAAAGGGCACCAGGGTAATTGTTGAGCTTGCCTCCCTGCATAAGGAAAAGCCTGAGGGGGTTGCATTGAATTTCTGCAATTACTGCCTTGCTTTGAAGCAGGCCGGTGAGTGAAAAATGTCCAAGAATTTGTGCTTTGGTGCCCTGTGCAATTCCATATTTTGGGTGGTGTGGTGTCCAAGAATTTGTGTGTTGCCTTTTGTGCAATTTTGAAGTTTGGGTGGTTTGATGTCCAAGAATTTGTGTTTTAATAATTTTTTTATTCACAAGCTTGCCAATAAGAACCTCTTGATTAATGATTTGGGCAGGTGGGTTGTGCTCTCCAAAAAAGAGCTTGAGGCAGTGCAGAAAAACAGTGTGGGTTCTGCACTTTTAAAAAAGCTTGAATCAGGCGGCATGGCCCTCTCAAAGAAGGGCCAAAGCCAGCTTGTGAAGGATTACAGGGTGCGCTATGGCCACCTTTTCCACCCGGTCTCGCTCCACATTGTAAACCCAACCAACAGGTGCAGCCAGTCCTGCCTCTACTGCTACAGCAACAGCCAGGGCATTTCCTCAAAGAAAAAGGGCCTTGACATGTCTCCTGAAACAGCAAGAAAGACAATTGATTTCATTTGGCAGACCCCCTCCAATGGCTTTGTGGTTGAGTTCCAGGGAGGGGAACCGCTTGCAAACTTCCCTGCAATCCAGGAAATGGTTGGCTATGCAAAGTCCAAAAGGCCGAAGAAGAAAGTGCACTGGAGGCTTGTTTCAAACCTAACTTTAATGGACAATGACATTGCCTCTTTCCTGAAGAAGAACAATATCACTGATGTCTGCACCTCGCTTGACGGCCCCAAAGAGCTGCATGATGCAAACAGGCCAATGCATGGCAGCAGCTATGAAAAGGCTGTTTACTGGATTAATGCACTCCGCTCTGATTTCGGCTTCAAGCAAATAGGCGCGCTCTGCACCGTAACAAGAAAAAGCCTTCCCTTTGCAAAGCAAATAGTTGATGAGTACCTCAAGCTCGGGCTTCCTGATGTTACAGCTGTTTCGCTCAGGAAGATTGGCAGGGCAAAGCCCAACTGGCAAAAAATCGGCTATTCCCCCGCGCAGTTCTTTGGCTTCTGGAGGGAGATGGTTGATTACTGCATTGCCCTCAACAGGAAAGGAATTCCTGTTTCAGAGCAGACCTGCTCAATACTCCTCAGGAAGATCCTTTCGCCTGAGAGAATCTCCCACACCTGCTACAGCAAGCCCTGCGGCGCTGCCCTGATGCAGTGCAGCTTCCAGCCTGATGGCAGCATTTACAGCTGCGATGAGGGAAAGGCCGAATCTTTGTTCAAAATAGGCAGCATTGCGCAATCCTACAAAAGTGTTTTCGCTTCTCCTGCTGCCCTCAACCTTGTTTCATTGAGCAGCGGCCTTGGCCTTTACTGCAACAACTGCAAGTGGACTGGCTTCTGCAGGCTCTGCCCTGTCACAACCTATGCAGAGCAGCATAGCCTTATTCCGGTGCTGCCAGAGCTCTTTGAGTGCAGGCTCAAGATGCTGCAGTTCCCTTACCTTTTTGAAAAGCTCTTTTCAAATGACGCCAAAATACTGGAAAAATGGTCAAAAAAGGCTGCAGTTGCCTGATTGCCCCCAGGGGTTAAAAATAAATAAAACCTCCTTCCTATTCTATGCTGCCATGCAAAGCAAGATTCCTGCCATAAAGAGAACAATAAGCGCCTATATAAGCGAGGAGCAGGGCAGGATTACAAGGCACAGCCTTCTTTCGCTGGGTGCAATCCTTGCAAGCGCTGCCCTAATCTCAAGCAAGCTAAAGGATGCAAATGCTGAAACCCTGCATGAGCACAGCCACCTTTCCCACAGCAGCCACTCAAGCTACTGAATTTGGCTGATTTTGAATAATCTTTTTTTTGCCCTGCTGGCTGTTGGTTTTTTAGCTGATTTCAATGGCCTTTTTTTGTTCCATCCTGGCTTATTGGTTTTTATTAACTTTAAGCCCTTAATTGTTCAATGCAATTGGACAAGCCCCTTGAGGTAAAGATTGAGCTAACCCAAAACTGCAATTTGGGCTGCAGCTTCTGCTTCAACGCAGGCAGGCCCAAAGCAAGTTCAGAGCTTGGGAAAATGCATCTCAAAAAAGTGCTGCAGAGGATTGCGGATGAGGGCATTGAAAGCGTGAGGTTTACTGGCGGCGAACCCCTCCTAAGAGAGGGCATTATCCCCCTGCTTTCCTTTGCAAAGGGCCTTGGCCTGCATGTAAAGCTCAATACAAATGCAACCCTTATTGATAAAAGCAATGCCTCATCCCTTGCCGAGAATGTTGATGACTTCCTTGTTTCAATGCATGCCTTTGATGCAGAATCTGAAAGAAAACTTTGCGCCAGCCCCTATTTTGAAAAAAAGCTTGAAGCAGTTGAGCTGCTTGCATCCCAGGGCTGCTTCCTCAGGGCTGCAACAATCCTTGCAAGGCAGAACATTGCCCAGCTTGAAAAGGGCCATGCCCTTATATCCTCAATGCCCTTTTCCCAGTGGGTTTTGCTCAGGCCCATCCCGAATATTGTGGAATGCAGTCCGCTTGGCAGCAGCGATGTTGCTACTGCCGTTGAAAAGCTTTTGCGCTTCAATGAAGGAAAGCCTGATGGAGAAAAATTCTTCATTGAGAATGCCCTGCCCTTTTGCTCTTACAATCCTGAAAAGGTTGAGCAGGTTGCCCTTGGCGGAATTTATGAGGACGGCCACAGCTCGCTTGCGGTTGATTCAAAAGGAATTGTAAAGCCAAGCTATTTCATTGACGTTGCGCTTGGAAATGCGTTAAAGGACAGCTTTTTTGAGTGCTGGAACAGCCCCTTCATGCAGAGGCTGCGCAGCCTTGACTTTGTTCCGGGTGAATGCAGGGGTTGCAGGCATTTAATGAAATGCAAGGCCGGGAGCAGGTTTTCAGCGCTTTTTGTGAACAATTCATTTAGCGCGCTTGACCCTCTTGCAATGCCAGGCAAATATGCGCTGGCCCTTTTCCACTAACTGCTTTTGGCAATGCCTGAAAAATTGCAGGCAGGCCCTGGTTGCCTAAGTTTTGCCATGCCCTTGGCGCTCACTGAAAAGTATGGCTCTGCCATGTTTGCCTGTATTCTGCCAAATCGGCGCTATAATGCCTGTTTTCCTGCAGGGCAATAAATAAATATAACAAAACGCTATTACTATTTGTTTTAAGGTGCAGAAAGAATGGTTGAAAGGCAGGAACTTGTTTCAGGCATAGCCAGTGCTGTAGAGCAGGCCAAATTCCAGGAAAAGCACAAGAAAAAGCGGCTTCTTCCTGTCCTTGCAATTGCAATAATTGCATTGATTGCTGCCTTTTTTCTAATCCAGCAGGGCCCAATATTCCCGCCTCCGCTCGGCTCTTGCGAGAATGGAATTCAGGATGCCGCTGAGGAGGGCGTTGACTGCGGCGGCATGTGCTTCAGGCAGTGCCTTTCCCCTGAGCAGGCTGCCTCTGAAACCTTTGCAAAGCCCTTTTCAATGGCTGATGTTGCAGTCGGCCCAAAGGGCAGAATTTACATTGCTGACAAGGCAAGGAACAGGCTCATGATTTATGATAATTCCCTAAATTACCTTAGGAACATTGGCGAGCAGAACTTTGAAAGCGGCGGAACAGGCGATTACCTGTTTGACAGCCCGCTCTCTGTTGCTGTTGCTGCTGACGGCAAAATTTTTGTAAGCCAGCGCTTTCCAGAGAATGTAAAGGTTTACGATGGCAAGGTCCAATTCTTGGAAAATATTGAGCCTGATGCTGAGGCCTATGGCCATCTTGTTTCAGTTGCTTCTGCCCCTGACGGAAGGCTTGCGGTTGTTGAAAGCAACAAAAAGGCTGTTTTTGTTGTAGGCGCTGACAAGCAGGTCAGGCAGTTGAGTTTAGGCCTTGGAAACCCTGTTGCAGTAGATTTTGGGCCTGACGGAAGGCTCTTTGTTGTTGATGATTCAGCCCACAAGGTCAAGATTTTTGATTCTGAGCTGCGTGATGCTGGCGAAATAGGCTCTGGAAAGGGCAACACAAACACTGCACTTAATTACCCTACAGATGTTGCAATTGACCCAGCAGGAAACATTGTTGTTGCTGACAAGGGAAACGGCAGGGTCCAAATTTTCAGCCCGCAGGGAAATTATGTTTCAAGCCTGCCAATAGAGCAGGGCCTTCTCCCTGAAAAGCTTGACATTGGAAGCACTGGAATGATTGTAGTTGCTTTCACCGCAAACAACAGGCTTGCAATTTACAGCCCAAGCCTTGTTCTGGAGTCTGAATTGCTTGGAAGCTCCTTTTCAGGGCTTTCCTACGCGCAATTCAAGCCAAGGTGCATTGCTGTTGCGCCTGATGGGCGGGTTTTTGCAAGCGAGCAGCAGAGCAGCAGGGTAGTTGTATTGGACAGTGAATTCAATTTCCTTGCCAAGCTGGGTGAGGGAACAGGCACTGGAAACTACCAGTTCAATGAGCCAATGTACCTTGCTGCAGATTCAGAGGGCAACCTTTATGTTTCTGATAGCTTGAACAACAGGGTCCAGGTTTTTGACAGCTCTTTGAAGCATGTTGCAACCCTTGGCGGAAGCAAGGGCCCTGGCACAAACCAGCTCAATGGCCCAATGGGCGTTGCCGTTGACAGCACCGGAAGGATTTTTGTTGTTGACAGGGGAAACCAAAGGGTCCAAATATTTGGCCCTTCATTTGAATACCTTGGCTCTTTGCTTGCATCAGCCGGTTTGAGTTTTGATGAAATTACTATTATTGCAGTTGATGAGGCAGACAACATATACTTGGGCAAGTATAGTGACAGCCCAGATGTAAAATTCTTTGTTTACAATTCCCTGCTTGAGTATGAGGGGTCAATTGACCTAAGCGGCCAGTTCAATGAAACAACAGGCATTTCTGCCATGGGCGGCAGGATTGTTTTCACTGCAGGCGAATCCTACAAGGTTGGCCTTATTGACTCTGGAACAGGCCAGGTTATTAAGAGCGCTGGAAAGCAGGGCACTGGAAACGCAGAGTTTGGCTGGCTTACTGATGCTGCTTTCCTCCCTGACGGCAGAATCCTTGTTGCTGACTTTGAGAACCAAAGGCTTCAGCTGTTTGATTCGCAGCTTAGGTTCATTAGGGTTGTTGACGGCGGCGCTGACAGCCTGGTTGAGACAAGCTCCTGATTAATCCTAACCCTTAAAGAGCTGCTTTGCTATCTCATCATGGAAGAACATTCCTTTTCCAGTTAAGCTAATGCTTTTTGCATTGCTCTCAACCAATTCCAGCTTTTCCAGCTTTTCAATCTGCCCTTTGAACGCTTGCTCCAGTTCTACCCCGAACCTTTTCCTGAATTCACCTTTGCCTATGCCTGGATTTTCCCTGTTTGCCCCGCTTTTTTTGAGCGCGAGCGCTGCAAACCTAACCATTTCCTCTTTCCCGCTTAGCTTTTTTCCAACTGCCGCCCCTAACCCGTTCTCTGCAACTGCCTCAGTGTAATTTTCCATTGGGAATGCATTGTTGTAGTCCCATCCTGCAATGTATGAGCAGCTGCTTGGCCCAATCCCAATAAAGCTGCCGCTGCCCCACTGCAGCTCAAGGAATTGCATTTCCTTGCCTCTTTTTACAAACTGGTATGGGAACTGCTGTATGTAATTCATTGAAAGCATTTTTTCGCAGAACATTGAGTACATTTCAAGCAGCTCTCTGATTTTGGGGAATTTTTCCCTTCCCGCGCTGTAGAGTGCTGTGCCTGGCAGCACCCTCAAGTCAGATGCTGTAACGCTTTCAGGCCTTACCCCTTCAATTTTTTCCATGTTTTCACCCCAGTGCTTTTTTTCCTGTCCTGGCAATCCATAAATCAGGTCAATGTTTATGTTTTCAAAGCCTGCTGCCCTTGCCGTGTCAAATGCTTCAACTGCCTGTTTCCTGTCGTGGTTCCTGTTGCACCGCCTTGTTACCTCGTCATTAAAGTCCTGCACGCCAATGCTCAGCCTGTTGAAGCCTGCCTCCCTTAACCCAAATAGCTTTTCCTCTGAAAGGGTTTCAGGGCTTGATTCAATTGAAATTTCCTTTTCCAGGCTTAGTTCAAATTCTTCCGCAAGCCTGCCAAGCAGCCCGGCAAGCTGCTTCCCCCCCAAAATGGTTGGAGTGCCTCCCCCAAAGAAGATGCTGTTCAATTCTATTTTGCCCTTTGCAAGTTTCCTGTAGTTCCCTATTTCAGCTGCAGCTGCCTTCATATAGCCTTCTGTTTCCTGCCTTGTTGCAAGCTGCTTGAAGTAGTGGCAGTAGCTGCATATGCTTGTGCAGAACGGCACGTGCAGGTAAAAAGCCATTTCCTGCCCTGTAAAATCCATCCCCTGCAGTTCCCTTTTCAATTCTGTAGGGCTGAGGACAGGCATTTTTGCAGATTCAGGGTACCTGTATACAAAGTCGTGCCCGAACTGCCTTTTTTCAATTCCATGCCTTTCAAGCCCTTTCAGGAAAAATTCTGCTGTTTGGGCATCCTTCATAGTTATTTTTTTCCTCCAAAAAGGATTTAAGGGCTTGATTTCTATTAGTTTATTGGCCGTATGAAAATCATGTCCCCATTTGCAAGCACTGACGAGGTCCAGCCCCTGGTTGAGGCAGGCGCTGGCGAGCTTTACTGCGGCGTTGTGCCAGGGGATTGGGCTGAGAAATTCACCTACACTGGCTCTGTGAACCTGAGGCATGACAGGGCAGCAAACCTTTCCTCCTTTGAAGAGCTTCAGGCCTCAGCCAAGATTGCCTTAAAGTGCAATGTTCCTGTATTTGCTGCCTTCAATGCCCACTTCTACAGCAAACACCAAATTCCCTTAATCCTGGAGCAGGTGGATAAAGCAATCTCTTCTGGTGCCTCAGGCCTTATAATTGCAGACCCTGCCCTTCTCAGGGCTGCTGCTGGGAAATTTCCTGAAGCAAAGATTTCTTTGAGCACTGCCCAGCCCTGCTTTAACTCGCATTCAATCCAGTTCTTCAAGGGCCTTGGCGCCAAGAGAATTGTGCTTCCAAGGCACCTTTCTGCAGCGGAAGCTGCCTCGCTTGCAAAAAGCGCTTGCTCCCATGGAATTGAAACAGAGGCCTTTGCCCTTAATTCAATATGCCCCTTTATTGACGGGCTGTGCACCTTCCAGCACATGGTTGAGCCCTCCCAGAGTCTTGAGGTGCAGCCCCTTGCCTGCAGGCTAAACTATCATGTTTCCGCGATTGGGGCTGCCCCTGAAAGTGAAAAGCAGATTGCCTGCTCGCATGTAAAGCTCTGGAGCAATGCTCTTTCCTATGACTGCGGGCTTTGCGCCATTCCCCTCTTCCTCAGGTCGGGGGTTTCCTCTGTAAAGATTGCAGGCAGGGCAAACCCTTTGGAAAAGAAGCTGCAGGACATTTCAGCTGTAAAGCGCGCAATTTCCCTGGCTAAAAAGCTAAGTGCAGCTGATTTCGTTGAGGAGGCAACAGCCCTTTACTTCAGCCTTTACAGGAGAAGCTGCCAGTGCATCAACTGCTATTGCCCTGATGCTGGGAAGTGGTCCAGGTGACAAAGGCAATTGAAAAGGCCTTGTTTATTTCAAGCCCAAGCCAATTAGGCCTGTTCAGGGATTCCTTCCAGAGGATTTACTTCGGCCAGGAGTTCTGCGAAAGGCTTCTTCCCTCAAAAAAAGATTTGCTAAAGGTAAAGTCCTTCTGCAGCAAAAAAGGAATTTCTCTATCGCTTGTGACTCCAATTTTGACCGATGCAGGCCTTGAAAATGCCCTTGCCCTATCAAGGCTTCTTTTGCCTGAGGATGAAATCATTGTAAACGATTACGGCCTGCTTCATGCCCTGCAAAATCCCAGGCCAGTGCTTGTTGCCGGCCGGCTCTTGAACAGGCAGTTCCGCGACCCGAGGATTGCCTCTTTCAGGGGCAAGGTTTCAGATTCCTTCTTCATGCACCTGCAGCAGAGCCATGCTGCTTCCCCTGAATTCCAATCTTTCCTGCTTGAAAACAGTTTTGCAAGGGCTGAGCTTGACAACCTTTTGCAGGGCATTGGAACAGACTTAAGCAAGAGCCAGCTTCATGCTTCCCTCTACTTTCCATTTGTTTTTGTCAGCTTAACAAGAATGTGCCTGTCTGCAAACTGCAATTCTGTTTCCTTCCAGGGCAAGGTTGGGGTTTTTCCCTGTTCCAGGGAATGCCAAAGCTTCCAATTCAACCTGAAAAGCAGCTTCTTTCCAAATGAGTTGCTCCTTTTTGGGAATGCTGTTCTCTTCAAGAACAGCGCTCTCCCTAAAGAGCCTGAACTTTTATCCATGGGAATTGACAGGCTTGTTACAAATAAAGCACTACAATTGCCAGGATGATGACAAGCCCTATGGTCAGCCACATTGAGGGCTTCCTTAGAATGCCTTGCAATTTAATTCCTCCCTTCACTTTCTTTTCCCCCTTTCCAGAGAGCTTTCCAATTCCTGTTGCTGCAATCTCTTTGCTGTAGGCAAGCCATGCGCCTGGCTTTTTCAGTTCTCCCAAAGTTTCCCTGCTTATTTCAACAAAGCCCTTCTGCCTTTCAGGCACTGTTTCCTCGCCAAAAATCCTTCCTGTAACGCCGCTTATCTCCATGTTGTGGTTTTTCTCTCCGGCTGTTATGCTTGCAATCCACATCGGGTAGTAAACCATTTTGAATGCGCTTAGTATTACATTTTCCTTTGAGGCTGAGATTTCTTCAGCTGTTTTAAGGACTGCTATGTCCCTTGCCTCCTGCTCGTTGAACAATGCTTCCTTGACCTCAACAGGGTATTCATCAGGCAGTTCCCTCTGGAGCTCTTTTTCTGCCGGAATTTCCTTGCCCATCTGCCTGTCAAGCTGGCCTGTTACTGCATCCAGGGCAAGCCTGCCCCTCTTTGTTTTCTTTACAATACTCTTTCCCTCTTTCTGTTCCTCAAAGGCTGCATCGTAGTAGAAAACGTAGAACGGATTTAAAATCAGCTTTAGGGCTGCTACCTCAAACTGCTGCCAGCTCTTCTTTTGCAGCGTTTCCTCAATCAGCGTTGTAACTTCCTCCAGCTTGAAGGAAATTGGAAAGACAGGGTTTCCCAAAAACATATAAGTATATTTTAAGGTGCTTCCTTCTTTTTAATTATTTTCACCTTGCTTGGCGTGACCAAAACCCTGTCCTGGCTGATTCTTGCAATGTCACCGTCTATTTCGTCTATCCCGCTCTTTATTTTGGTGACTATTTCCTTGAGCTTTATTGCGTTTCTCTTGCTTAAATCGCCTATATTGAGCAAAACAATGTTCCCGCTCTTTGCCTCGTTCAAAACCGTGGCTGTATCTGTGTCTGTAGCCAGGGTAAAAGGCTTGACAAAGGCATCGGCGTCCTCGTACAGTGTTTCGTCCTCGGTGTCAAGGTTGTTCAGGAACTCCTCTATGTCTATTCCCTCTGGTTTTTTCATCACTTTCTCCAAAAAAGCCATTAGTATCTACACCCCCTAAGTTCTGTTATTATTATTTGCTTACGAACATTTTTTTAAATAGTATTCATGCTGAATACATAACGTCCAATTTCATGGTATGGAAACCAAAGTTCCAGCTGAAAAGAAGTTTGCTTTTGAAATTAAAAGTTTTTTTTAATTGAATAGGCGTTATTATTATGCTCCCATTTTTTTTGAGTTTTAAACTTTCTTTATACAATGGGTTGGGCGTGGTTTTAAATGCAGCAGGTTCAGGAAAACATTTTCCAAAAGCACCTTGAAAAGGGCACTGTTTTCCTTGACAGGAACATAATTACGCCACACTACCTGCCTTCCATGCTTCCCTTCAGGGAGAAGCAGATTGAGCTTATTTCAAGCGGGCTTGCAAGTGTCCTGCACGGCAAAAAGGCCAACAATTTCTTCCTGTACGGCAAGGTTGGCACTGGCAAGACGGTAACTGTAAAGCATGTTCTGAATCAGCTGCAGGAATTCATTGACAAGAGTCCTGCAATGGTTGACTTTGCCTATGTCAACTGCAGGAACTACAACACAAAGTACAAGATTTTGCTAAAGGCGCTTGGGAAGTTCTACCCAAAGAAGGATTTCATTGGGTACAGCAGCGCTTTTGTTTACGAGCAGCTTTTGAATTACGCTAATGAGGGCAGGCACCTGATAATTGCATTGGATGAAGTTGACAAAATACGTGATTTGAACGAGCTGATTTATTCCCTTACAAGGGCAAACGATGAATTATCCCTGGGGAGCATTAGCCTTGTTGGAATTAGCAACAACCTTTTCTTCAAGGACAGGCTTGACGCAAGGACTAAGAGTGCCTTGCTTGAGAAGGAGCTGGTTTTCCCGCCCTACAATGCAGAGGAGCTGAAGACAATCCTGAATGAAAGGGTTGCAAGGGCCTTCAGGCCTGGTTCTGTTTCCAGTTCTGCAATAAACCTTGCTGCTGCAATCGCAGCCCAGGAATCAGGTGATGCCCGCACTGCAATAATGCTTTTGCTTCGCGCCGGCGAGGAAGCTGACAAGATGGATTTTAGTGAGGTAAGCGATGTCCTTGTAAGGAAGGCAAAGTCAAGCGTTGAGGAAGAGGTAATCCTGAATGTTGTCTGCACTCTCCCCAAGCAGCAGCAGCTTGTGCTTTACGCTGTTTCCCTTCTAACAGACCAGGGAAAGGGCCTGCAGAGGATTACTTCAATGGGGCATGAGCAGGAAGCTGTTTTCTTCAGCGGTGACATCTACAACGAGTACAAGCGCATATCCCTCTCTTTGGGTGAAACTGTTGTAAGCAGCCGCTGGTTCCGCGAATATGTGAACGAGCTTGACACCTACGGCCTTCTCCTAACAACCGCTTCAGGAAAAGGTGTTAGGGGAACAACCACTCTAATAAAACTTGGCTTTGATGCAAAAAAACTCAGGGTTGTTTTGGAAAAGGAATTAATGGGGGAATAAGCCTAAACCATTCTAAGAACAATTAGATTACACTGACCTTGGCCTTCACAGATACTACAATCATATTTCCAATTTCTATCCCCAAAAACTTCTTGAATGTTTTGCTCTAAAGATGCCCTGTCGATACCAGATGCAACCGTTACCTTTGCTATTATGTTAGATTGCCCATTCCAAATTATGCCATGGTTTGGTTCTGTTACTAGTTCAAACCCCGGGGTTTCTTCAAAGTCGCCCTTGCTCATGCATATCTGGTGCCTGCTGACTTTCCCGTCTGTCATTGCAGAAAGCCCCCTTGCAGAAAAATCATAATTTTTTTCAAAGACCACCTCAAAAGTGGTTTGTATTGTACCAGGGCTGTCACTAACTACATCCAAAACATGGCTTGTTTCCATTATTGGATCAACTATCATTCCGCAGCCCTTAATATTTAGAAATGCCTGCAAAAGCGTAACTGCCCCGAAAATCAGAACAAATGACGTTGCAAAAACCAGTAATGTGTTTACAGCTGTTTTTTCCTGAGCCTGCTTTTGCACTTTTTTCTCTGCAGCCATTAGCAGATCACCGTGAAAAGGGGTATAAGCACCAGCAAAATCGCGTTAATGGCAAACAGCGCCCCGAATGCCAATCCAATCCTGGGTTTTTCCGATTTTTTGTAATAGTATGCAATTCCTATTGCACCAATAAGTGCAACAGACGCTGAAATTTCCAGTTCCAAACTCATTCGATTAGAGTAACCGTTTCAAGTATTTAATTGTTTGCTTTTTGACCCCCGTTAGCAGTTGCCTTTTTAATTCAAACGAATTCCGCCAGCTTTTTTTGGGAGGGCTGCTCGTTCTGGAAGATGCTGTCAATTTCCTGCCCTGCAAGCTCAAGCCTCTGCTGGAGGTAAGCGCTTAAATCATTCTCTTTTGCAAGCTGTTTTGCAATTACAAGGTATTTCCTCACGCTGCCCTCTGCAATTGTAAGTATGAGGTTTGGTTTGCCGCACTTTGGGCACTTCCCGTCCAGGGGCGGCCTCCTTGCCTTGTTGTTGCAGGTTGTGCACCTGAACTGCTGCCTGCTGAAGGCCCTTGTGTTTCCAATAATGTCGGGGATGAGGTGGGTTACCACAACCCTTTCAAGCGCATCCTTTGCATCGCAGGCTGCAATCTTTCCCTGCAGCCTTGCCTGGCTCCTGAGCTTTTCCTCCATTGTGTTCAGGACAACATACCTGCTTCTCACAGGCCCTGCGTCAAAAACGCTTGTGCTGTGCGTAAACCCAAAGCCTGTGTACTGGCCTTTCTTTTCAAGGCTGTCGCCCACAACCTCTATTGGCACTGAGTCAGCGGGCATTATCTTTTGCGCTGCCTCATACAATTCAAGCGGGTAACTTGAGCATTTCTCCATTTCATGGCACTCGTTGTCTATCTCGCTTGGCTTCAGTGCAATTGTGAACACAAGCGGGGCATCCATCCTGCCTCCCCTGCTGCTTGGCAAATAACTGTGTGAAAAGTTCAGGAGGCCGTCCATCAGCAAAAGCAGGCTGTCCTGGTCTCCGTCAATGTTCCTCCTCTTTGTCTGGTGGAAGAATGGGTGTGCAAAGCAGCACCTTGCCTTTGTGTAGCCTATAACCCTGCCGACTATTGCAGCGCTTGTGTGCGGTGCAAGCCCGAGCAGAATCTCCCCAATCAGGTCCTGCCTGCTGTTCACATTGAAGTATGGCTTTATTTTGTAGAATCTTTCAAGCAGGTCATCAATGAATTTTGTTGTCTTTGCAAAGAAGTCGCCTGCCTCGTCATGAATCACAATGTCCTGTGGCATGAGCTCAAGCATCTGGCTTTCTTCCTTCAGTTCCTTTCCCCCAATGTCTTTGCTGTATCCAAGTTCCCTTAGCTTTTCAACGCTTGTGCCTATTTCCCCTGCTGTAAAGTGCGTTAGCGGCGCGTTTATTGCCTCATACCTTATGGTTGCGTCCCTGAAAATATGCATGTCATGCTTTGCCCTTAGCAATCCCTTTTCCAGCGGCTCTGCAACCTTGTCCTTGTTTATTGTTCCCTTCACCCCCTTTACAAGGTCTGGCACTTTCATTCCAAGCCTTTGGGATGCGTCATGCAGCATTTGCCCTAGGTCAAGCTCCCTTTTGCTGAAGCTTGCTGTAACAGCATTGCATCTCTGGCATTTTTCCGTTTCCACAATGATTCCGCAGTTTGGGCATATTCTCACCCTGTGTGTCCTTTCCCTGCATGAATGGCAGAACTGCTCCTCCTTTATCTGCCTGCATTTTGGGCACTTGTAGAGGGCGATTTCCACGGAGATTCTGCCCTCTTTGCCGTCTTCGCTGCTTGCCATTGCCTTGTTTATGCTCCTTGTGTTGCCCCCGAGCATGCCTATTGGGAACAGCACGTGTGGGTTTCCAATCATTTTCCTCGGCCTGCTTGCCTCAGGCCTGCCCATCCTGCTCCCAATAAATGTGCCAGCCTTGTCCCTTACGTCAAGGCCGCTTAAATTTTTCAGTGCCTCAACCACGCTTTCCGATTTTTCAATTGCCCTTTTTATTTCGCCTATTTCCTTTTCAATGCCAAGCGTTTTCTGCAATGCAAGCGTGTTTCCCCTGCCCAAAACTATCTTTTTTTCCTTCATTGTGTGAGGCACTCCGATTTTTTCAAGCAGTTCCTTAAGGCCAGGCTGCATTTCAAGCTCTTCGCCTTTGTCTTTTTTCAGCATCTCTGCAAGTTCAATTAATTCGTCTTTTTCCAGTGCGGAGTAGTAGTGCAGTGCGTTTGGGTGCAGCGGCACTTTGTGCTTTTCGCTCAGCTCAACTGCCTCTTCAGCCTGCACGCTTTCAGGGTTTTCCAGAGCTCTTTCAAAGTCTTTCCTTCCAATTTTGTTTTTTTCCAAGAGCTTTTCAATTTCCTTTGACCACCATTCGCTGCAGTATCCAACCGGTGCAAGCGGGTGCGCGCTGTACCTGAAATCGCCCACGCTTACAAGCAAGTCTCCCAGAAAGAGTATTTTTTCAACCTTTGGCTTTAGCTCTATTGCCTCTTCAAGGCTGTTTACCTTTACCACGCTTCCATTAACAAGCCTTACAATCGGGCCTTCAATGCTGTCAACAGGGCATATGCCTGCTGCCTTCCCAGGCCTTTCAACCTTTATCTGGGTTGCAACTGCAACAAACTCGTCAAGCAGGTGCATGGTTGCAGGGTGCATTCCCTTTCCCATTGCCCCCATGTTCCTTGCCCTGCCGTACCTGAGCCTGAAGCCCCCGGGCCTGCTTGGGTAGCAGAAGATTGGCCTTCCTGCTGCTGCGCCCTCCAAAAACTTGGGGTTTGGCTCTATTTTCCTTTCCCCTGTTTCGCTTTTCCCAACCTTTATTATGCCTTCAAGCCAGCTCCAGTCTAGCCCAAGCTGGTTTGCAAACTTGAGTATTTTTGGCGCTTTCAATGCCACGCCCTCGCTTATTACAAGGCACATTCCCCCCCTTACCCTGTTGCTTTCAACCCTTTGCAGGTTCCTGTGCACTGCAACCTCCCTTTCCTCTGTGGGCTCTCCATTGATGCAGACATTGCAGCCCCTTATGATTTTCCTTACCTCTTCATCGCTAAGCTTGTACTGCCTGCTTACAATTTCCTCATATATCTGGCATTCTTCAACATACCTTTCAATTTCGTCCTCTGTTGGCTTGTACCTGTCAAGGGAAAGCAGCTGCCTTGCATAATCCCCCAAAATGAGCGGCAGCACTGCGCTGGTTCCGCCTGCTGCCCTTATAGGACCTGCGTAATAGATGTCAATGTACTTGCTGCCGTCAGGGTTCTTGCTTATCTTGATTTCCGGCACGCCGTCCAATGGCGCCACAACAACGCCCTCTGTGTTTATTACAAGCCCTGTTTTTATTGCCTGTTCCACCCTTTTCTGGTCATCGGCTATCTTGCACCATTTTTGCTCAATGATTTCCCTGAAAATCTCAAAAATTACGTCCATCCTGTTGCCGTTCTTTTCCTTAAAAAGCTGCCTGTACCTTTTTGCAACCCCGGGGGGCCCGATTATGGTTTCTGTCCTGTCTGCCAGGTCTGCCACAGGCGTGGTTTCAATTTCTGTGCTTACATCAAGGCCTTTTTTCTTTGCACTTTCTGCAATTTCAAGCTCTTTTTTCACTTTGGCAATTATTTGGCTGTAGTAGTCTTTTACAGGCTGCTCTGCCTCAATCTCAATTTCCAGTGCCATCAAATTCACTGCTCCTGCATAAACCTGTTTTCGTTTATTTTCCCTGTTTTGAGGTTGAGCACTGGCACAACGCATGGCGTTGGCACATGCCCAAGCTTAACTTGGTAGTTTGTCCTGCTCTGCCAGGTTCCGCTGTTGATTACTGTTGTGCCCCTGTAGCTGCCATATGCGTTGTGGTGCATATCACCTATATACACAAGGTCCGGTTCCTCCCTTATCACCAGAAAGTCCTCCCTTTCAGGCACGTATGGCTGCTTCATTCCAAATGCTGCCATCAGGTCACGCCTTTTAAGGGCTTCAATCATTGCCTCTTCAGGCTTTTCGCTGCTTAGGAAGCTGACGCTTGAGATAAGGTCGTGCAGCGCTGCCCCATGGTAGACCATTGCAAGCATGCCCTCAATTGAAATCCAGCTTGGGCTTCCTATAAGGTGCACGTTTTTCGTTTTTGATAGTTCGGGCAGGAACTCTTTTGGTATTGCAGGCTGCGGGTCTGCCCACCTTACCGCATCATGCTGCCCTGGGCATATGAAAACCTCTATATATTCAGGGATTTGCATTATGAGCTTGCTGACCTCCTCATACTGCTTGTGCACGTCCTTTATGTTGAGCTCGTTGAACTGGTTTGGGTAAATTCCCACTCCATCTATGTTGTCGCCGCTCACTATCAAATACTTTATCCTGCTTACCTTTTCATTCTCTTTCATGCTGCCTGTTTTCCCGTTAATCCATTGAAGGAAGTTCTGGAACGGCTTTTCAAGGAAGAGCTTGCTTCCCATGTGTATGTCGCTTATTGAGGCTATTGCAACATTCCTTTCACCCCTTTTTGGCTCCCTTACAGGCAAATCCGGCCTTATTATCTCCTTCACTATAAGCATGCCCTCGTTCCATTTCACTGCCCTTACTGCGATCACGTCATCAGGCATTATGTGCTCCACCGCTTCTGTAAGGGCAATATCGTCCTTTAGTATTAATGCAATGCATTTTGCCTCCATGTCCTCTATCTGCATTGCAACATGCCCGTTTTTTGTAACCCATTTCCTGAAAACCATCCCGATTACGTCAATCTTGCTGCCCTTTGGAACTGCCCTAAGCCTTTGTATGGGTTTTGCGCTTAATGTGTGCCTTTTCTTGAGTATTCCTGAGAGCATTTCAAATTTTCTCTGGAAGTAGTGTTCAAAGTCTTTTACCTTGCCCTCTGTTTTGCTCTGGCCTGTTACATCATACTGCTTCAGCAGCCTGAAGTTTGGTTCAATTTCCTTTGCATGTGGCTTAAATGCCTTATGCTCAACCACTACCTCCGGCTTTGCCATTTCAGCAATCTTTGTCCTCAGGGCCTTTTCCTCAACCGCCTTCTGGTCTATTATGAAAGTGCCCTCTGACAGAAGCAGGTCTATTATTTCCTGAAAGTCTTCCCTAATTGCAAGCAGCTTTACTGCCTTTTCATCAATCAGAGCGTTTTTGCTGCCTGCATATTCCACGATTTCCTTTTCCCTTGACTCGGCCAACCCCATCTACATCTGCTGCCCCTTTATTTTCTCCTTTATGGCCTCCATTTTGCTGATTGATTCCCAGATGTCTGTTCTTGTATGGGTTGGCATGTTGATATCGTTGCTTATGTCGTCAAGCAGGTATATAGCAGTGCTGAAGTCCTCCCCTTTGGGGTGCTTTTCATCAATCTTGTGCATTGCCTCCTCTATTACTGCCCTTATGTTCCTTGGAACAGACCTGTCCTGCAGGATTTCCTCCATTACCTCAAGCAGCTGCTGCAATTCTTTTTTAAGCGCGGTGTCCATAACCTTTGCCTCCAAAATCAGCGCCAAATGGAAAGCTAAATTAAGATCCCTTTGGCTTGATAGCTTATAGAACTTATGTGGGAAATAAATTTAAATAAGCGCCTATTTCCTGCCTTTCTCAAGCTTTTTAAAGAATTCAGACCATTTCTGGCCCTTGCCCTTTTTAACCAAGCCCAGCCTCTTTTCCACTATTGCCTTCCCTTCAGGCTTTGGCTCTGCTTCCCTGTTCAATTTCCTGATGTGCCATGCCAAAACAGCAATCAGTATAAGTGTCTCTGCAGCCATCAGTGCAAAGGCAAGCCAGAGGTTTTTCAGGTAGTAGTTTACCACTATTGGTGCTGCAGTGTAGGTGGTTGCCATAAACACCCTGAACCATGCAGGCTTTACCTTTGTAACCATTATTATGAGGCCGCTTACAACTGCTATGCCCAAAAGCCATATTATCAGGTAGTCTGGCGCACCGGCTGTTTCCACTCCAAAAATCTTCTTTATGAGGGGCTCGCTGTCCGGGGAAATGGGGGGTATTATCTGGCCCTGCCTGCTTGACTCAAAGTATATTTCCTGCTCAAAGCCGGATGCTTCAACAATTGCCCTGTAGATGCCTGCCTGGTCTATGGGAATGTACATCTGCCCTGATGCAGCTGAAATAACAACGCTTGTTTCATCTGGGTATGTTAAAAAGACGGTGAAATCCTCTATTGCCTGACCGTCTGCTGTTTGCACAGCAATTGCCTGCACCTGGCCAATTACCATGCTTCTCTCAAAAATCACTTGCGGCGGCCTTTCCTGTGTTATTGCGCATGCAGGTATTGCCGTATGCCTGCACTCTGACCTGCAGCTGTCTGGGTTAATGCACTCATCTATTGTGCATTCATCGCCGTCAGAGCATTCCCCGTCTGAGGTGCAGGCTGCCATCTGGCACTGCGTATTGCAGCATATTTGGGGGTATATACACTCTATCCTTGTTGTGCATCCCCTGACGCATTGGGCTTCACAGATGCCTGGGTTCAGGCATGTTTGCCCAAGCAGGCAGTCTGCCTTTCCCCTGCATGCAGGGGTTGTGCACTGCTCATTGCAGCACACCTCGCCTGGAAGGCATTCTGAATCTAAGCCGCACGAATCTGCAAATGCGCTTCCTCCCAAAACCAAGAGCGCCAGCGCTGCAAATGCCCAAATTCTCCTGTTTGCCATTTTAACCTGTTTAGAATAAGTGCAACCTCAAATAAAAATTTAACCACTGCCCTTTTTAGGCCCTTAACCCAGCTTTTTCAGGCCTATTGCTGCGCCTATTATGATTGCTGTTGTCAGTCCTGCTATTAGTATTGTTTGGTCTGCTGGTTCAGGCT
>JAFGDB010000045.1 GCA_016932355.1 Candidatus Iainarchaeum sp.
CCTGTTCCGCATTGCACGTCTTGCGGGCATGTTGAGCAGTTCTCTCCTTCGTCTATTGTGCTGTTGCCGCAGAGCTCTGTGTTTGGGCAGTCACTTGGGCAGCTTAAGTATGTTTCACCTGCTTCGCATGCCCTATTTCCACATGCGCTTAATTCAATCTCGTAAATGTGCACTGCATATCCAGGCGTTGCTGGAAGGCCCAGGCTTGAGTTTGCAGCGTCTCCAACAAAGCTGTCAGCAAAGCTGTGCGCTGAAGCAGGCGTGATGCTTCTGTCAGTTGGATTGTCCACATCCCCATTTGTTATTTCGTTCAGTGCTGTTATTTTTGCTATGTTGTATTTGCTGTCAAGCGTTATTGTTACGTTTGATAAATTTTCATAGTGTGTGCTTGCTGTTAAAAGATAGATTTTTCCGTTGTGCTTTTTCATCATTATGCCTATTCTTGGGTCTGAAACCTGCCACTCGCCATAGAATTGCGGCTCTAGCAGCACGTCGTACAGTTCTGACAGTTCCTTGGTTATGGCTGTTATTTGTTTCCAGTGGCGGCTGTAGTAAGAATCAGTTAGTTCAATCTTGTCGGTGTAGTAAAACACCGCCCCGCTTGCACCATTTATGATTTGGTCCCAGACAAGGAACCTTTGTAGGTTGAACGGAATGTACCTTCCTGAGCTTGCTTGCCTGTCCCACGCTGCCCAGTTGTAGGCGCCTAAGCCGTATGCAAGGTAGTATTTTCCCTTGGTTTTGCCGTATTCAACCGTGTTTCTTGCCCAGATGCCGACTTTGTCAAGAACTCTTTCAGGGTATTCCGGGCTTGGGTATTCCGATGGCGGGTATGCCATTGGCAGGTTTGCAGTGTGGGTTATCATGTCTGCCAATGGGTAGTAGTAGTCTTTCAGGTCCTGGTAGCTTCCTGTGTAAGGGTCAAGGGTGCTGTAGCGTGACCCATTGAAGTTTTGAAGCATTTTTATGTCTTTGCTTGTTCTCCTTTCTGCTTCCATTATATAATTTTTGACTTCGGTCTGCGGCCTTAGTTCTGGCATAAAGCTGCCTTCTTTTGCCGAGTGACCGTCAACCTCGTCATCAGTGTGGAAGCCCAAAAGGTTGTCAAATTCTGCCCACGCGTCTATGTATTTTCTGTTGGTAGAGGCGCCTTTATACCATGAAAAATTGTTTCTCCATGTCTCCTTGTAGGAGCCGTAATAGATGTCTACTAGCTCAACTAATACAGCCAAATCTAACCTGCTGATTTCTTCCCTGTTGCCGTAGTAGCCTGGGTCAAGTGTGTTGAAGCCGTTGTCTTTCACTGTTTGCAGGCTTATTTCTGTGCCATTCTGCTTTGGGCGCTTGCCCATTATTATCGGGAAAAAGTTTGCGCCCTTGAATTGAATGAAATCCAGGGTTCCTGACTTTTTGAAGCTGGCTTCCTCCGGGTTGCAGGAAACCTTTTTCAGTGAAAAGTTGTCAAGGTATACTTTTCCTTTTGTGTAGGTGTGTGTCAGCACTTGCATCTTGGTGCTGCCTGGCAGCGCCTTTACATATTTTTTTATTGTTCTCCAGCTTTGCAGGCCCTTGGTTGTGTATGTTTTGTAGGCCCATGCCTCTGCATTCCAGTCTGCCAGTTCATGGGCAAAATCGCCAATGCCTGATGCGCTGTGCCCAAGGTAAGTTCCCCCTTCATAAAAGCTGAGTATTGTGCCTATCTGGGTGCTGGCCTCCACAATATTGCCGTCAGGGCCAATAATCGGCTCGATTCCTTCAGTGGTTATAGAAGCGCTGAACTCGTACCATGCGCCTGCCTCTGCCGTGGTTTCAATCATTTGCAGCCAGCCGCAGTAGTTTCCAATAGTGTTGCCTGTATATTGTATGGCAAGCACTTTCCCATGCCCGCTGTTGGTTGGGTCGTTTTCCCAGGTGATGTTGTAATTTTGGCAGTCTCCTAATGCCCCCCAGCCTATATTTGTCTGCCACTTGTCTGGGGTGCCGTCCGAGCCTGTTTCAAGGTTGCTGTTTCTAATCAGGTTGTCAGACAGGGCTGTGCAGCTTTGGGCTGATGCCGCTCCGAGCAAGAGCATTGCAAGGAATGCGATTGCAAGAATTTTAGCGAAGTGCATAACTTTTCATTTAGAATAAGCTCTTTTGTTTAATAAATGTTTTATGTTTTCAGCGGCGGTGTTGAAATCCTGTTTTGTTTATAAATGCCAAGTTGGTATTTTGCATTTAAATGCCAATTTAATGCATTCCAATTTTGCCTTTATAAATCATTTATACAGGGCCGTTTTTCAGCATTTTTGCAATCTCTTCCTTGAGAGCTGATTCAATTTCGTGCCCTTCGGCAATTGCTTTTGGGAATGCCTTTTTCCCTGCTTTGATTTCCTCCTCGCTTGCAATGTCTGCCTTGTTCAGCACAACCAAAATTGGGATCCCCTTCAGTTCCTTTTCAATTTCTCCAAGCAAGTTCGCCTGCTTTTCAAGCGGGAAGCCGCACCTTTCTGTTGGGTCTGCCACAAACACAATTGAGTTTGCCAAATGCCTCAGTGCTGCAATTGCTTTTCTCTCTATTTTGTTCCTTTTCTCCAGCGGCCTGTCTAACAGCCCTGGCGTGTCTATGAGCTGCACTTTTTCATAGCCCTGCTCAAGGTATCCTATCTGCAGCTTCTGCGTTGTGAACGGGTATTCTGCTATTTTCGGCTTGCTTTTTGTCAGCCTTCCAAGGATTGTGGTTTTTCCAGTGTTTGGGTAGCCTGCAATAATGACTGTTTTCAGGTCAAACCTTACGTTTGGCAGCTCCCTTGCCATTTTCACTGTTTTGTTGTATTCCTTTATTGCCTGTTCCGCGTTTTTTGCAATTGAGGAAAGCCTCCCGTAGAATTCTGAGACAATGGCCTTTGCCTTCCTTTCCTCGCCCTTCTCCAAGGCTTTTGCTTTTCCAATGTACTGCCTTTTCAGCCTGAGGGCAATTTTTCCAGAGGCCTTCATCCTTTTTATTGCAGGCAGGGTTTTGTCCAAATCAAGCGTGGCCTCAATAAGCTCTTTGTAGAATGGGTGCAATTTTTTCAAATAAGGGAATGCTGCTGCCGGCTTCTGCATTGCCTCGTTGAAATAGTTTGCGCTTACCTCAATTCTTTTTATGGCCTGGCTTTTTGCTTTCTTGAGCCTGTCGCGCTGCTTGCCCATTCTTTCCGCTTCCTTCCTTGCTTTCCTGAAGCATATTTCAATCAATTCCTTCTGGTCCTGGACAAAATTCAGCTCTATCTCCATTTTCCCTGCCTTCCTGCCGTTTAATTTTTTGAATTTCCCTTCCTTTTACTTTTTTTTGCCTTCCTGCCGTTTAATTTTTTGAATTTCCCTTCCTTTTTAATTTTTTTGCCTTCCTGCCATTTTAACAATCTTTTTAATCCTTTACTTAATTATTGTTATAAAGCTCTTTTTAAGCTTTAAAGGGTTTTTTTATCGGGGTAAAAAGAGGTTTTTTCATTGAAATTGGGCAATTTTTACGCTTCAGGCAACACAAAGCGCTACCTGCTCGTGCCTCTTGCCCTGTTTCTGGTTTTCCTTTTCCTAATCCTTGTGTGGCCCACTGTACCAAGGGGAATTGACTTAAAGGGCGGAACCCTGCTTCTAATAAGGTCTGATAAGGAAATTAATGCCTCTGGCCTCAAGGACCTTCTTTCATCAAGCTTTGATTTGACTGATTTGAGCGTTCACGGCATTTCCTCTCCTTCAGGCTTTGGCGTCAATGTCCAGTTTGCCTCAAACAATTTGCTTCAGGCAGCGAGGGATGAGATTGACCTTGGAAAGGCGGCCTCTGAGTCAAGCCCTGAAACAGCGCTGCAGCATTATTCCAATGCGGTTTCAATGCTTGCCCCATACCTTGAGGAAACATCCCTTTCCAGTGATGCAGATGAGGCCCTTGGCCAGTCTGAGCTTTACCTTATTGAGGCAACCAAGAGCGTTAATGAGCAAATGCAGTCCATGATTGTGGAAAGGTTTTCACTTGGAAGCAATGTTGCATTCCAAAGGCGTGATGTAAGCCCTACTTTGGGCGAGAGCTTTTGGCAGACTGCCTTCAATGTGGCAATTTTTGCAGCTGTCCTGATTGTTCTTGTGGTTTTCCTTTTCTTCAGGAAGGTGATTCCTTCTGCAGCCGTTATTGCTGCAGCTGTATTTGACATTGCGGGCGCGTTAGCCCTGATGGCTGTTTTTGGAATTCCACTTTCGCTAAGCAGCATTCCTGCCCTGCTGATGCTTATTGGTTACAGTGTTGACACAGACATAATGCTTACCACAAGGATGCTCACAAGGGGGGGGAAGGAGCCGAGCGGCCGCGCCTATGAGAGCATGCTGACAGGCCTTACAATGACCGGAACAACGATTGCCGCTTTGATTGCAATGATTGCAATAAGTTATTTGAACCAGATTGAGGTTATTTTTGCAATTGCTGTTGTGCTCTTCTTTGGCCTTGCAGCAGACCTTGTATCAACCTGGCTCATGAATGCCCCAATACTTTTGTGGTATGTTGAGGGCAAGAGGCAAAAAACGTTTATGTAGTGGTTTGTATGGCTGGCTTGGCAAGGAACTGGAGGGTTATTCTGCTTGTTTTCTTCTTAATGCTGAGCTTTTTGATTATTGCAGGCCGTGGCCTCCAATTTGGGATTGATTTCAGCGGCGGAACACTTTTCCAGGTGCAGCTTGCTGAACCCATAACTGATGCTGGCGAAAGGTCAAGGGTGGTTACAACAATCCAGCAGAGGCTTGACTGGACAGGCCTGCGTGACACAACAGTGAACTTTTTTGGCGACCAGTTTGTGATTGCCCAGGTTGCTGAAACAGACCCTGGCACTGTTGAAAGGATTGAAGGCCTGCTTAAGAAGCAGGGCGTTTTTGAGGCAACCATTGACGGCAACGTTATTTTCACAGGCGAGGACATTATTGAGCTGCCAAAGGACCCTGCAAAGGGCTATGGCCTTTACAGGGAAAGCGATGGAATAAGGTGGGTTTTGCCCTTTGTGCTAAGGAGCAATGCTGCCCTGCGCTTCACAGAGCTGACCTTCCACAGGTGCGAGCTAATCTCCTACAGCCCTGAAACAGGCCGTGAGTATGAATGCGAGAAAACATACTTTTTCATTGACAGGCCAAAGAAATCTGTTTTGGTTTTGACAAGGGGCATTTACTACAATGACGAGCAGCTCCTCCTTGAGGGCTCGGCAATAGCTGGAATCCCTCTTGGAACAAAAATCAAGGAGGTTCTGCTGAATGCAAATGCCCCCTATTTCGTGCTTGAGGAAAGCAGGTTTTCTGATTCCCAGCTTGAAGAGCTGCGCTCCCTTGTTTTGGAGAAGGGCACTGCTGTTGTTCCCCAAACCCTGGATGGGCCTTTAAAGCAGCAGCTCACTGAAATTGGCTTTGAGCTCAGGGAGATGCCTGTTTCAGATTCAAAGCCTTGGGTTTTTGATGCAGCTGGCCTGAGGAGCATTATTGGATTGAGTGAGGGCGTTGCCCAGATGGATGTTGCAAGGCTTGAGGATGCCCAGCCAATGGACAAGCTCCAGATTTTCGGTTTTGCTGGCACGCTGCAGGATGCAGAGCAGAGGAGGTCTGACCTGGAAATCTTGCTGCAGTCCGGAAGCCTGAGCGTTAGTGTTAGGAGCATTAGCAAGGAAACAATAAGCCCATTGCTCGGTGAGAACTTTTTGCAGAACGCTGTTTTCATGGGTGTTCTTGCCCTGCTTATTGTTGCTGTTGTGCTTTTCCTCCGCTACAGGGTACTTAAACTGACTTTCCCGATGATTGGAATTGGCCTCAGCGAGGTTATAATGACTGCTGCCTTTGCCTCCCTTATAAGCAAGTTTGACTTGGGTGCTGTGGCTGGAATTGTTGCTGCAGTTGGAACAGGGGTTGACAACCAGATTGTTATAACAGACGAGCTCATCAGGGGCGAGGGCTCTGATTCAGGGAGCCTTTTCTCAAGGGCAAAGAGGGCCTTCTTCATTGTAACTGCTGCTGCCTGCACAACGCTTGCAACCATGCTGCCAATAATCCTCATAGGCTTTGGCCTGGGAAGGCTTGTGGGCTTTGCCATTACAACAACAATTGGGGTGCTTGTCGGCGTGCTTATTGCAAGGCCTGCCTTTGCCGAAATTGCAAAAGCAATCCTTGAGAAAAAATAGGCCTGCTCTGCCTTTGCCGAAATTGCAAAAGCAATCCTTGAGAAAAAGCAAGCGCCCTTTTTTTCCGCTTGCTCCCTTTTTTCAGAGCATTTCAGCAAACACTTTTTTTCCCGAAATTCTTTTTGTAAAGAAATACCATATCGCAAGTATTGCTGCTGCCATTGCAAACCATGTAAGCGTGTGCAGCGCTTCAGCCATTTCTGCGTTGAACGAGATTGCTGCCAGAAGCACGAGGTAGAGCCTGAGCAGGTTTATTGCAAGCAGCAAAATGCTTCCTGCCACAACCAGGGCAATTTTTTTCTTAAGCTCAGGCTTTTTCAGGCTTAATGCGATTGCTGCAAGGACGCTTATTCCCATAAGCCCTGTGCAGTTTGCAGCTATTTCAAAGCTGTGTGAATCAAACAAGATTCTGTTTCCGTCTGCCTCAAGGCCAAGCGCGCCTGCCTCAACTGATGCAATGCCTGATTCCATGCCTTCGAGCGGCGCAAAAAGAATCAGTGCCTGCAGCACGCCGTATATTATGAAGAATTTTGCCAGGAATGCGATTGCCCCTTTCCTGAATTCCTTTTTTCCCATTTCTCCAACCTTTTTTTCCAATCCCTTTATTTTTTTCCAGTTTTTCCCTTATCAATTGCCTGTTCCTGTTTTCCATTTCCCTGCCCATTTTCCCATTGCTGTTGCTTCTTTTTCCATCTTCACTTGCCGCTACCATGGGTTCTGCTTAAGTTTTGCAAAGTATGCTATCCAGTTGCCTATCACGTGCGCAAGGACTGTGAATGCAAGCAGGAAAACCCATTCAAGCAGTGTTGGAACCACGAGAATGCTTCCAAGTGCCAGCCCCCCAAATACAAAGTCTGTCTGGTCCAGTGGGAAAATGCTTTTTCCCCTTTCAACCCCAAAGCGCCTTTTGAAGAAGCTTTCTATAAAGTCGCCTGCCACTGCCCCAACAGAGAGCAGAAAGCCGTATGCAAGGTAATCGCTCTGCAGGAAAATGCTTGTTTCAGGAAAGGCTGTTTTCACCAGGAGTGCCCCCATTGTCCCTAGTGCAATTCCCAGTGCAGTTCCCCTTAATGTTTTTCCCTCGCCGAGGATTCTTCTCCCGTCAAAGAATTTTTTTCCAAAGTCAATCGGCCTTTTTCCACCAAAAACAAGTGCAAGGCTGTTGCAGAGGTATAGTGGAATTGCCATCAGGCTCACCCTTGCAACAAATTCCACAACGGCTTCCAAGCGCTATCACTGCTTTTTTATTCCAATATGGGTTAATTACCTTTTTATACTGTTTCAATTAACCTTTTTCCAGGCTTGGAGGTGTTTTGCAGTGAACAAGCTAATTATTGCAGTTTTGTTCGGCGTCATAGTGCTCATTGGGCTTGCTGCACTTATAAGCAGCCTTGTGGTGCTTTCTCCAAGCATCGGGCTTTTCTCCAACAAGATTGCTGTCATACCCTTAAAGGGCTCTATTGAGTCTGAAAAAACTGCTTTTGCAAGCGAGCTCAGTGCCTCCGAAATTGTTGAAAGGCTGGAGGATGCAAAAGACGACCCAAGCGTTGCTGCAATTTTCCTTGACATTGACAGCCCCGGGGGCAGCATTGTTGCAACCAAGCAGGTTGTTGCTGCTGTAAGGGATGCAAAGCAGGAAAAGCCTGTGGTTTCCTGGATTGGCGATCTGGGTGCGAGCGGCGCATACTATGTTGCTGCTGCCTCTGATTGCATTATTGCTGACGAGGACAGCCTTACTGGAAGCATTGGCGTTGTAAGCGTTGTCCTAAGCATAGAGGGCTTTCTTGAAGAGCTTGGCATTGATGCAAATGTCCTTACAGCAGGGAGCCACAAGGCAATGGGCAGCCTTTTTGAGGATTTGGATGAGGGTGATGCTGCAATTCTCCAGGAAATCCTTGAGAATGCTTTCTCTCATTTTAAAAGGGACATTGCTGAATTCAGGTCTGGAAAGCTCAACCTGCCTCTTTTTGATGAGGTTACGGATGGCAGGGTTTTGAGCGGTGAGCAGGCGCTTTCAGTCGGCCTTATTGACGGCCTTGGCACAAGGCAGCATGCAATTGACAAGGCAGCCGAGCTTGCAGGCATTAAAAGCCCTGTCCTTGCCGATTTTGGCGAGAAAAGCGTGAGCCTTTTTGACATGTTTGGCGATGCAGGCTACAGCTTTGGCTTTGGCGTAAGGCAGGGCTTTTTGGAAAGCGCTGACCCGAAGATTCAGGCCTAAAGCCTAGATTGCTGCGAAGTAGCCTGAAATTCCGTTCAATGGTGCTGCAAGGTTCAGGAAGAAGAAAAGTGCCCCTACAATTAAAGCTACTACCATTATTGAAATGGCTCCAACTAAAATGGTTATAACTGCCCCCTTGTATAACGGGATTTTGTTTGCGGCTGCAACAGCATGGCTGTTGACATACAGCTTCCAGATTAATTCCAAGAAGAAAAATGCGATTCCTGCCATTATTGCTGTTTTCCCTACAGTGGCAGAAAGCACTTCATACTCAACAGCTCCTGAAACATCTGCAGGAATTACCCCTGTTAAAGCAATCACAGCAAGCCTTATTATTGCCAGCGTTAATGGGACTATTGCCCCATAGCCTAGAAAGCAGGTTGTTTTTCCAATGTCGCCTGTTCCCTTGTAAACCTCTCTTGCAAGTTTTGCAGAGAGCCAGCCAAACACCAAAAGCCCCACCATTGGCAGTATTATGGTAATTAGTGCTGCAAGTGCTAGGTTTGCAATGCTGCCCGCGCTTTCAATTAGGGTTAGCTCCAGTGTGGAAACAAGGGCATAAAGGATTGCAAGGATTAGTGCCATTACTAAGCCGCTTTCCAAGCTGGCGCTTTCCTTTACGGATTCAAACCCCTGCTTTGGCTTGAGCAAAATAACAGGCAGTGCCGCCAATTTAATTGAAATTTTGCCCATTTGCTTCACCTTTATTTCTTTATAGCTTTAGGCAAAAACCTGTATTTTAATGTTCGTTTTTAGAAAAGGCCGATGCTTGTGAGCGCTAGGGCTGCTGCCACTCCGCCCATGCTGCCCAAAAAGTTCACTTCAGCATTGTTCAGCATTTTCTTCCTTTCAAAGAGCGCTCCAAATATGCTGTCAACAATGCTTCCAACAAAGCCGCTTATTACAAGCACTGCGAAAAGCCAAATGCTCTGGAAAAGGATGAAGTGGATTGATGCAATTGCTGCTGCCCCGATAACTGAGGCAAGCAAGCCCAAACGCGTTATGCCCCCGTCTGTGCCTGGCTCCACTTCCCTGAAATTTGTTATCAGCACAGGCTTTTTCTTTGAAAGCAGTCCTATTTCACTGCTGAGCGTGTCTGCAAGGGCTGCTGCCATTGCTGCAAAGAACCCAAGCGGGAACTCGAATGCAAGCGCAAGAATTGCTGTGCCGCTGTTCCCCAAAATGTTGCCTGTTGTCCTGACCTCGTGCTTTGCCGGCTTTTTCTTCCTTGCGTAGACCGTTGCCAGCGCTGCTGCAACAAAGAAGAAGACAATTACAAAAAAATCAGTGGTGTTTCCAAGCAGGAAAATCAGTATGCCCACAATGTTTGCTATCAGTATTCCTTCAAAGTCAAGCTGTTTTTTCTTATAGCTTATTATTGAGAATATGAACAGCACTATGAGGACAATTGCCGCATGCAGAGGTTCGGCCATTGCTTACTTCCCTTCAATCAGTTTGCTTTCAATTACTTCAACCCTTTTCAGGGGAGCAATTTTTTTCAGCTGCTTGAAAAGCTTTGAGGCTGCCGCCCCAAATATGAATTCCTGCTGTGCCTGCTCCGGCGCTTTTTTCCTGTAGGCCTTTTCAATCCTGTCTTTAAGCTCATTGGCCAAAGCCCTTTCCTGCTTTCTCCCAAGTTTTTTCAGGGAGAGCACCATTGTTTTTACCTTGAGCCTTTTTCCGCCCTCCAGTGCAAGAAACTGGGTCAGCTCTATCTTGCTTGCCCTTCTCCTTACAAGCCTGTTGAGGAAGCCGTGGCTTATCTTGTGGCCTACAATTGCTGTTTTTGCCCTGGTTCCCTCAATCTGGTTTACCTTAAAAGTTATCTTTATGTGCCTTTTCTGCCTCTGCCCTGTCAGGTCTCCGAGATTAACCTCTATGGTTCTGCCTATCAGGTTTTTTTCCTTTTCTGCAATGGTTTCCCCCAGGGCCTTTTCATCAAAATCCTTTGGCGCTATTATCTGAAACCACTGTTTCTTCTTCCACTTGTCCACAGTCCTTGTTTTCTTTGCCCTTTTTGGCTTTTCCTTGTCCAGCGCCATTTCATTCACTTCCTTTCCCTTGCAACAACTGCATCAATCTCGCAAAGCAGCTCTCTCGCATCCTTTGCGCTTTTCTCAGCAATCACTTTTCCATCCCTCTTCAAAGTAAAGCTATCCATAATCATCACTTAACCAAGAGCGCGGC
>JAFGDB010000046.1 GCA_016932355.1 Candidatus Iainarchaeum sp.
AAAGAGCTTAAGCTCAAGCTCTGCAGGCTTCTCCTTGAAAAGTATGCCCCCCTGATTAACGAGCACGAGAAAAGGACCATTGGGGAAATAAAGGGCCTTGTAAATTCAGATGACCTCACAATACAGTCAATCCTCTCAGACTTCAAAAACAAGGATTATGTTTTTGAGGACCACTACCTTGAGGTTGCGGAAAAGGTTTTTGATTTTGTCTCAGGGGAAATCCAGTACGCTGACATTGAAATAAACCTTGACTACTGGCTTTCACCCAAAGAGGTTTTCTCCTCAAAAATCGGGGACGATACAGACCTCGCTGTTTTCCTCTGCTCGCTTCTTTTGGGTTTGGGCGATGAAAGCGCGGCTGTTGTGATTGCAGAGCTTGACAACCTGAAAACCCATGCCTTTGTTGCAACAGAATTCAAGGGCAAATTCCTCCTGCTTGACCCAAGCCAAAGCCATGGATTCCAGGCCTTTTCAGGAACAAAGGAAAACGCATTGCAAAAGTACAGCTTCCAGGGCGCGAAAATAAAAAGGTTCCTCTACAAGTTCAACCACTCTACATATGAACAATTTATGTGATGCCCCCCATAGGTTATAAATTGTTTCATTGGAACACTTGCAGTTAATTATCCAATTGCTTGTTTTGCATAGGTTATAAATTATTTCATTGGATTATTCTTTAATGCCGAAAGAGAAATCTGTGGGTGCGGTTGTTTTCATTGAGCAGGACGATGACCTGCTTTTCCTGCTGCTGCACTACACTGCTGGGCACTGGGGCTTTCCAAAGGGCCATGTTGAGCCAGGCGAAACAGAGGAGCAAACTCTGCTGCGCGAGGTTGAGGAGGAAACAGGCCTTAAGGGTGTGGAAATAATTCCTGGGTTTGAGCAGCACACAAGCTATTTCTTCAGGGGAAATGCAGGGACTGTTTTCAAGGAGGTTGTGTTCTACCTTGCCAGGGCGCCCAGTTCAGATGTAAGGCTGAGCTCTGAGCACCAGGCCTTCAGGTGGCTTCCCTTCCAGAATGCCATGAAAAGGCTTACATTCAAGAACACAAGGGCAATCCTCCAGAGGGCAAACTCCTTCCTCAGGCAGAAAAACGGTGCAGATTCCTGAACAGTGTTCTTTGCAGCTGCCCATTGCGTTGATAGAGTGAATCTGAATCCAATTGCAGAACCTAAACAGCTTTCTTCACAAGCCTTGTTTTTGCTGTTTCGTGCCTTTTGATAAAGCCCTCTATTTCGTGGAGGGCAAGCAGCTTGTTCTTCGCTCCCAGGTGCATTATTACGCTTTGCGCGTTTGCATTTCCCCACTCCATTGCGCTTTCAACAGGCAGGCCTCTTGCAATTGCTGCAACAAACCCTGAGTGGAATGCATCCCCTGCGCCTGTCGTGTCAGCAAGCCTCACTTTGTAAGCTGGTTTCATGTAGTAGTTCTTTCCGTCAAATGAATGCGCGCCTTTGCTGCCCTCTGTTACCACAACAAGCGGAACAATTTCCTGCAGCTTTTTAAGCTGCCCTTTCACATCCTTTTTCCCTGTGAGCATTGCCGCTTCATTCCTGTTCAGGAGCAGCACATCCACTTTCTTGAGCAGTTGCCCAAGCGCGTTAATGCCCTGCGTTATTTCGCTCATGCCTGGGTTGAATGAAACGCTTATCCCGTTTGATTCTGCGAACTCCAGCACTTTTTTCAGAATCCTGGGCTTTGCATGGAAGCTGCTTAAATGCACCCACCTTGTCTGCTTGAGCCAAGCCCAGTGGATGCTTCTCTCCTCGCCCAAATGTGTTGTTGCCCCCCCGTATGTGAGGATTATCCTGTCTTGCCCAAAGCCTGTGAGTATTGCGCTGTATGCTGTGCTGAAATGCCTGAGCCTTGTTATGAGCCTTGTGCTGACCCTGTGCTGCCTTAAATCATCCAGCACCATTTTTCCCGCAAGGTCCTTTCCCACTGCTGCAAGGATTCCTGTCCTTAGGCCGAGCCTTTTGAATCCAACCGCTGTGTTTGTTGCCCCGCCGCCTGTTCCATATGTTATGCTTTTCACTTCCTGCTTTGTTCCTGTTGGAAGCTCAAGCTTTCCCTTCTGCGCTTTTCCCCCGAGCTCTATGAAAACGTCAACTGTTGCATTTCCAACGCTTACAATGTCAAACATTTCTTTCCCACACCCATAAGCGCTTTCCCTGTTTTTATTCTTTTTGCATTGGCGTGCAGGCGCAATTTTTATGCCTTGCCAGCTTTCCCTCTTTCTTATTTTTGCATTTGCCTGCTTTTCCTCTTTCCCTTTTTGCATTGGCAAGCCTGCACTGTTTTTATTCTTTTTACACCTCTTTTTGTAATGGTGTTCATTTGATTTCAGGCCTTAAGCCAGGCTCGAGGAAAATCGTTTGCCTTATGGCAAAGCCCTTCATTGCATTGAAAGTTCCCCCACTTGCAATTTCGCTTCTCGGCCTTTTGTTTGCCCTTGCCTTCGCCTTCTTTGCCCTGCAGGGAAATTTCCTCGCGGGCTTTGCATGCGTCCTGCTTGCGGCCATTGCAGATGCGATTGACGGCACTGTTGCAAGGCTGCAGAAAAAGCAGAGCCCTTTCGGCAATTACATTGATGCAGTGATTGACAAGGCTGTTGACTTTGTCATTATTGGAAGCCTTGTTTTCCTTTTCCCGTTTGCCTCTGCGCTTGCTCTCGGCCTCTCATTCCTTGCATCCTATGCAAAGCCCCGCGCAGGCCTTGTCATTGTAACAGACAACAGGGACTGGCCTGGCATCGGTGAGAGGGGCGACAAGATTGTTGTTTTGCTTGCAGGCCTTTTGCTTGCAGGCTTTTTCCCTGTGCTCTACGGCTTCCATGTTTTGGAGGCAGCGCTTTTCCTTGTAGCGGCTGTTTCATTTATAGGGGTTGTGCAGAGGCTTTCTTTTGCAAAAAAGCTGATTGGCGAGGCAGAGCGCAGCGGCACCCTGCTTCCCTACCTGAAGCGGGAAAAGTAATCTGCAATGCCTCCAAAGAAAAGGAAAAGCGTTTCAAAAGCCAATGCTTTTTTTTCCAACGCGAGACTTTCCCTTTTCATAAAGCAATGCATAATTTTTTTTGAATCCGACATTGCCCTGGCTTTTGCAGCTGGCCTCATAGCGCTTCTTTCCTACAACGCCTATTTTGGCATCCAATTGATGGAGTTTGATGCCCTGCCCAAAGTCCTTTTCCACCAGGGGCAGAGCCCTGCTGAAATCATTAAAATTTTTTCAATGCCTGACGGCCCTTCACTTTACTCAATAAACTACCGGCCTTTTTCAAGCGTGCTCTGGTGGATTGCTTTCAGCATTGCAGGCCTTGGCTTTTCTGCACTCCATGCCCTGAACTTTGCCTTGCATGCCCTGAACGCTGCCCTTGTCTTCCTGCTTGCAAGAAACCTCATCAGGTCCAAGACCGGCTTTTTTGAGTTACTTGCATCTCTTGCCTTTGCCCTGCACCCTGTGCACCTGAACACTGTTTTGTTTGTTTCAAGGATGCCTGAGCTGCTGCTTGCATTTTTCATGCTTTCATCCCTGCTTTGCCTAATTCTTTTCCTAAAGGGAAGCGGCAGGCATTTTTTCATGCTTTCAATTGCCCTCTGCTTCCTTGCCATGCTGAGCAAGGAGCCAGGAATCCTTGTTCCGTTCATCCTCTTCTTTTACGTGCTGTCCTTTTCAAGGGCAAGGGGATTTGCCCAAAGAATAAAGGCTTCGCTGAAATTTTCCCTTTCCTTTTTCCTACTGGCCCCTGCATACCTTGCCCTCATGTTTTTTGCGCTTGGAAGGCTTGGAGGCTACCTGCTCGCGCCCCAGAGGTTTGGCTCCCAAACAATTTACTCGCTTTTCCTCTTCCTCTTCTACCCTGTCAATTTCCTTTCAACGATTTTCTTCAATTCCTTTTACAGGCTTTTCCAGAACCCTGTCCTTGACGCGCTTTTCTTAAGCTTGTTTGCAGCGGCCTCTTTTCTGTGCATATGGTTTTTTTCAAGGAAGCAGGAAAGCAGCGCGCTTTTCCTAATGCTCTTCCTCCTTGCCTTTCCCACTGCCTTTGTCTGCGCTGGGCTTTTCCAGGTGTGGTACACTTACCTTCCCTCAATCCCGTTCTCAATACTTGCAGCGCTTTTCCTAAGGAAGCATTTCCACAGCTTTTCCAAAAGCACTGCTTCCCAGGTTGCGGTTGCCCTTGTTTCCCTGCTCCTTTTCTCCCTAATCCTCTTCTCCCCTTTGTTTGTTTTCTACAAGCACCCGCTTGAAGCAGCCTCAATGGCAAAGTCTGTTTTGGAGCAGTCTGTTGTTGCTGCAGAGGATGCCCCAGAAAACAGCACGCTCTACCTTGTGAATTTTCCGCAGCATTTGCTCTACCCTGAGAATGGCCTCAGGGTTGTGATGCTAATGCTGAATGAAACAGCAGTGCAGTCATTCCTTGACTTCAGGCTTCCGGAAAAAAACCTCAAGGCTGTTTCCCTAACAAGCCTGATGGTTCTCTCCCCAGATATCAATGAAAAGCAGTTTGACCTCATACAGGGGGGAAAGTGCTCTTTCACCCTGCAGAATTCAGGGAGGGCTTCTGCAAGGGTTCAACTGCCCTTTGCTTGGCAAAGCCTTTCAAGGGAAACAGGCATTTCCCTGCAACTTGAAAGGTCTGACGAAATTGAATCAATCCAGATTTCGCTTCCCCCAGAAGCCTGCTCAAATGCAGCATTTCTGCTTTTTGACGGCAGAAAGGTCCAGTTCATCAGGGTCTGAAACCCCAATCCTGCTCTAGGGGTAACTGCTAATGGTGCTTTAGCTCCAGGGGGAATATTATAATATATGAGAGTGTTCTTACTTTGGTAGGTATATATGAAGGAATTATTCAGGTTGCCTTGCACAAAACATAGGGCCCAAGCAGGCTTGGAATATCTGATGACTTATGGTTGGGCGCTTGTGCTTGTGGCTAC
>JAFGDB010000047.1 GCA_016932355.1 Candidatus Iainarchaeum sp.
AAGCTAAACCAGCATTTGAGAACACTGATGAAATTGGCTGAAATGAACAATGTTGCAGTCTTAGTAACAAACCAGGTAATGCAAAGGCCTGACATTTTATTCGGGGACCCTACAGCGCCTGTTGGCGGAGAAATTGTAGCGCACGCAAGCAAGCAAAGGCTTTATTTGAGGAAAAGCAAGGAGGACAAGCGCGTTGCAAAGCTTGTTGACAGCCCTTCACTGCCTGACGGCGAGGCTATATTCAGGGTAACGGAGAACGGAATAGAGGATGTGTAAAATCAGTAGCCGAGCTCTCTCAGCCTTTTGAGCATGGCCAGGCCTGAACCAGTGATTGTTCCGGCCTTCTTCTGCGCCCTGAGGGTTTTTGCAGCCTTGGCAAAGCCTGCTTTTTTCTTAGAGGGAGATGGCCTCTTTCTAGGCCTTTTTGGTGGCTTTGCCATTTGCTTTCACTGGAAAGATTTAGTGTTTTGAACAATTTAAACCTTTTGTTAAAGGCTTACCCCACTTTCAGGACTTCCATTCCTTCTTGCACTGGCTGGACTGTTTTCAAACCAATGGCCTGACCCTTCTTTGCTGCCTTAATCTGCTCGTGCTCAATCTGCATGCTGTCCACTGTTTGCTCAAACTCTTCCTCGCCCTTCCTGAACTTTATTGTGTCCCCAACCGTTAAAGGAGCGGAAAGCTCGATTATGGCAACGCTTATTTTGTTATAAAAGTGCTCTACTCTCCCGATAGGCTTTTCACCCAACAAACATCACCCAACTATATAGGGAGAAAAAAGGATTTAAAGTGATTCAAAAGGGGAAAAATTTGAAAAAGGGTTTTAAATGGGCGGCTGGGCAAAAAAAAAGCTTTAAAAAGGGCTTTAGGCACAATTTATATTGCGGGCTAGGTTGGAGGGTTAGCGGTCCTCTGTCGCCAGAAATCCGCTTCACGCTGGAGCCGAAGCCGGGAAAGCGGTTCAGCACATTGGGAAAAGCCATTGCAAGCACGCAATGACCTTTTGTCCCCTTAGGTTTTTTGCTGCTATGAATCCCGCCAGGCCTGGAAGGGAGCAACGGTAGTAACAACAGAAAATGCTTTGGGGGTAGCGAAAGCAAGCAGCTGCAGTGAAACTTCTTCCATTCTTGCTGAATCCATTTTCTGGCGGGCCCGCACTTACAATGATAATCTTTTATTAAGGAAACGGCATAATATTTTGGATTGCTTTATGATGCCACTGCCATATTCAACGCCAAGGTACGAGTTTGAGCAGAGCTCAAACAGCGGCGGGCCCGCACCCATAGGGGCGGCAATAGGCATTTTTGTAATACTGGTTTCAATAGCGCTTGGAGCGCTTTTTCAGAACTTCATTGTAGCAATAATTGGCATGCTTTTTGGCTTTTTCCTGATGCTTTCAATAAGGGTTGCGGCAGAGTGGGAAAGAGTAATCGTACTAAGGCTTGGAAAGTACAGCAGGATGGTTGGCCCAGGCCTGTTCTTCATAATCCCGATATTTGAGTCAACCTTCAAGGTTGACTTGAGGGTAAGGGTCTGGGATGTGAAGCCGCAGGAGATAATGAGCGCTGACTCTGTCCCTGTTGAAGTGGATGCAGTTGTTTACTACCAGATCATTGACCCAAAGAACGCCATACTGAATGTTGAGGACTTTGCCCTTGCCTCAGTAAAGATGGCGCAGACAACTTTGAGGGACATTGTCGGAAAGTCTGATTTGGACAGGCTTCTGATGAAGAAGGAGGAAATTGGCAACGACATCAAAATTATCCTTGACAAGGCAACAGACCCCTGGGGAATCAGGGTAATAAGCGTGGAAATAAAGGACGTGGTTTTGCCCCAGATGCTGAAGAGGGCAATGGCAAAAGAGGCAGAGGCCTCAAGGGAGAAGAAGGCAAGGCTGATAAAGGCAAGCGCTGAAGAGGAAGCGGCATCAAAATTTGAGAATGCTGCGAAAATTATAATGAAGAGCCCTGCAGGCATGCAGCTAAGGCAGCTGCAGACCTGGCAGGAGATTGGGGCAGAGCAGAACAGCCTTATGGTGCTGATTCCAACAGATTTTGCAAAAAACGTGGGCAGCCTTGGCCTTGTTGGCCTTGGGGAAGACCTGCTTAACAAAATGCCCCAAAAGCCGAAAAAAGACACAGGCAGGGCCAAATACAACCTGAAAAGATAGCCTAAAAATGCCCAAAACAGCCTGTTTTGGCTTATAACCCGAAAAAATTAAATATTAGAAAAGCCTAATTTTTGGCATAGGAAAACGGCTTAAAGGGCTTTTAAAAATGGCTGACAAAAAGAAAAGCGTTGAGGAAATAATAGAGGAAATGAGAAAAGAGTTAAGGGAGGAGGGCAGCACAGACCTAGACCTGTTTGCCCCAACCCTTTCAAAGGCAACAAAGGCAAGCATGAAAAAAACCGGCAAAAAGGCGAAAAAGAGGCCTGCAAAAAAGAAAACAAAAAAATCAAAGAAAAAGCCAAAAGGGAAGAAAAAAGCCAAAGCAAAAAAAACCAAAAAGAAGGCAAAGGGGAAAAAGGCCAAAGCAAAAAAGAAAACAAAAAAATCAAAGAAAAAGCCAAAGGGGAAAAGAGGGCGCTAGCGCTTTTCCTGCATTCTCTTAACTGCTTCAATTGTCTCCCTTTCAAGGGAGTGCAATGCATTTTGAACTGCCACAACAGGGCTCCAGTTTTCTTCCTGGGCAACAACTGTTTTCCTTGGGAAAACAAGCTTTAGCTGAACAGTGTACAGCTCTCTTCTGCCGGAAGCCCTTGACTCCTTGAAGTGCACCAAGAGGCGCATTTCCCCGTCAACAACCCTTTGAATCTTGTCAAAGGAAGCATTCAAAGCGCTGTTAACCCTTGCCAAGTCAAAGCTGTTTAGCTTTGGGGCAGAAGAAACAATGATGTTCCTTTCAAACTCTTCCTGCAATTCAACCAACCTCCTTTGAAAAACTTTGAAATTCAAACGCCTTTTCCCTGCACAGGGCTCAGCCAAATCCTTTAAGCAATTCGGAAACAGCCTTTCCCCTGTCCTTTGCCTTGACAATGCCTGAAGCGACAAAAACGCCGACAGTGCCGAGCTCTATGGCTTTTTTTACATCAGCGCCTGACTTTATCCCTGCCCCGGTAATTACATCAATCTCCGGAGCAATGCCCTTTATTGAGGCAACACTCCCTGTGATAAGCTCTGGCTTCGCGCTGCTAACGCTGACATCGCCCCCAATAAGCTCAGGGGGCTCAACAGCAATCAGGTCAGGCTTTGCAGAGAAGGCAGCAATCTGCTTTGCCCTCTCAATGTCCTCAGCACAGGCCATTACAGCAAGGCCCGCCTGCTTTGCCCTCTCAATTGCAGCCTGCAAAAAATCATTATCCCTCTTGTTTTCAGCATGGTTTAAAACAGTTCCGACAGCGCCTGCCTCTTTGACAGCAAGCGCGAGAATGTGGCCAGTGTGGCTTCCCGGGCTGATTGGGTCAACATGCTGGGCAAAAACAGGCAGGTTAACCCTGCTTGAAACAAGCCTTATATCAGCAGCCTGAACAACAAGGGCAACGCTGCCCTTGAATTTTTTGGAAGCTGCTTCGGCAGCCTCTGCAAGCAAAAGGGCGCTTTCGCCTGTTGCCTCTGCATAGGCCTTGAAATTAATGAAAAGGATTGGCTTTTCCAATTGCATGATATAAGAAAATAAAAACTAAGTATTTAAACCCTTTCCGCTCAACAATATTTTTTTGGAATGGGAGTTAAGGGGAAAGGCTCAGCAACAGAACTAATGGCAGCCATAAAGAAGCAAGCCAACGGAGATGCGGCCATGCTTGAGCCCGCCTGCAGCTTTGCCTCTGAAAAGCTTGCCAAAAAAGGCAAAGAATGGGCTGAGAAAAAGCTGGAGCACAGCCTGAGGGCAGCCTCAATCCTGAGCGAATTCGGCTTTGACAATGCAACAATCACAGCTGCCGTGCTGCATGATACAACAGCAAACAACCTGGCTGAACTTGGCGAAATTGAATCCAGGTTTGGAAAGGAGGTTTCAGAGATACTCTCAGAGTTTGGAAAAATCCGAAGCATAGAGGCAAGAAATTACGGCAGGATTGACAACCAGCTCTTGTCAAAAATAATCCTTGCAACGGCAAAGGACATCAGGACAATATTTGTAAAGATTGCAGTAAGTTTTGACATGCTGCAGAAACCAGAGGGCCACCCAAAAGGCAATGTTGAAAAAAACGCCCTCATCGCACTCAACATAGATGCGCCAATATGCCACAAGCTCGGCCTCTATGAACTCAAGGGAATGCTGGAAGACGCAAGCCTGAAAACCCTCAACCCTGAAGAGTACGGGAAAATAAAACAGCTCGTTGGGAAAAAGAGGGAAGACAGGGAAAGGGAAGTGCAGGACGCAGCAAGGGAATTTGAAAAATTGATGCAGAAGGAGAAGCAGGCAGTAACCATAGAGGGCAGGGCAAAGCACTTCTACGCAATACACAGGAAAATGCAGGAACAGAGAATACCCTTCTCCGAAATATACGACCTGGCTGGAATCAGGGTAATCTGCGATTCAACAAGGCAGTGCTATGAGGTCCTGGGAATTGTGCACTCGCTGTATGAAGTCATTGGAAACAAGTTCACAGACTACATAGCAAACCCAAAGAAAAACGGCTACAGGAGCATCCACACAGTGGTGAAATGGAAAAACGCGCTGCTGGAAGTGCAGATAAGAACGTGGGAAATGCACTACGAAAACGAGACAGGGCTAGCAGCCCACTGGCAGTACAAAAATTATGAAAAGGACAGGCTTTTTGACAAAAAGCTCACATGGGCAAAACAGCTGCTGGAGTGGCAGAGGAAACAAAAGGGAAAACATGGGGTTATGCAGGGCCTGAAAATGGATTTCGGGCAGAACAAGATATTTGTCTTCACCCCAAAAGGAGAGGCTGTTGTGCTGGCTGAGGGCTCAACCCCAATAGACTTTGCCTTTGCAATACACTCAGATTTGGGAAACAGGTGCGAAAAGGCAAAGGCAAACGGGAAATTTGTGCCCCTGGATTACAGGCTTGACAACACAGACGTTATTGAAATAATAACAGGGGCAAAGCAGCAGGTGAAAAGGCAGTGGCTGAACTTTGTTAAATCAAGCAAGGCAGTAACAAAGATAAGGCAAAGGCTTGGCATAAAGCCCGCCAAGAAGGCAAAGAAGGAAAAGCAAAGCCTGACAACAACGGACAAGACTGTCAGGATAGCAAGATGCTGCAACCCGCTTCCTGGAGACGAAATAGTTGGCTTTAGGACAACCAAAAGAAAAACCACAATTCACAGGGCAGAATGCCCAAACATAAAAACAATGCCCAAAGACAAGGTTATGAGGGTGGAATGGGACCTTGCAAAAAAAGACTACAGCGTTGACATAAAGGTCAGGGTAAGGGACAGCCCAGGGCTCCTGCCGCAAATACTAAGCATTTTTGAAAAGGCAAACGTTTCAATAAACTCAACAAACGCAAAGGTCAACCCAAACAGCACTGCAACATGCACATTCAATGTCAAAATAAGCAGCCTCCCCCAGCTTGAAAGCCTAATAGCAAGGATTGAAAGGCTGCCAAACGTGTTCAGCGTTGAAAGGGCATAATTGAAAAGCACCGAAAAAAAGCAAAAAGTATATTAAGAGGAAAAGGGTAATAATTTAGAAGAAAAAAGCAGGGGGGCTTGGAAATGGACCACATGGAGAGACTGAAAACAGGAATAGCCGGCCTTGATGAACTGGTTGAAGGCGGCTTTCCGGCAGGAAGAAGCGTTTTGGTGAGCGGCGCCTGCGGAACTGGAAAAACCATATTTGGAATACAGTATATTTACAAGGGGGCAAAGGACTTCCATGAGCCAGGGGTATATGTAACACTTGATGAAAGGCCTGAACTTATAAGGGAAGATGTTTTGCGCTTTGGATGGGACCTAAAAAAGCTTGAGGAAAAGAACCTCATCAACGTTGTGGATGGGAGCATTGCAAAACTGGGCATGCCAAGCGAAGAGGAATTCTCCCTGCCTGTGACAGGCTATGATGTTGACAAGCTGCTTCTTGAAATAATGCGGGTCATAAAAAGGATTGACGCAAAAAGGGTGGTAATTGACAGCATTCCTGCACTGGGCTTCAACTTTGAAAACCCGAACGATGTAAGGAAAGCAGTGCTGAAAGTAAGCTATATGCTGATGAGAAGCGGCGTAACAAGCATACTTGTATCTGAAGTGCAGGAAGGGGCAAACAAGTTTGGAAAATACGGCGTGGAAGAATACGTTGTAGACGGCGTAATAGTGCTGCACTATATGGGGGTTGGAACACAGAGCAACAGAACTTTGCACATCAGGAAAATGAGGGCAACCAACCACAGTGAAGACCTGCACCCAATGAAGATAAGCGAAAAGGGCATAACAGTGCACAAAATAGAGGAAGAATACGAAGAAGTGTAAGCACTGAAGGGCCCCACAGCCTATTTTGGGGTTAAGCAGCAGCCTCCACTAACCTCTTAACGCATTTCCCTTTTCCAAGGCCAATTATAAGAAGGCCGGCCCTTGGCCCGCTCTCTTTTCCAACCAAAGCAAGGTACACTGCATTAAACAGGGCCTTTGGCTGAACATTGTTCTGCTTTGCAGTGTTGAAGATGGCCTGCTGGATTTCATCAGCAGTTTTTGCCCCGGCAATTGCCTTGGAAAGGCCAGGCAGGAGTGACTTTGCCTCGCTGGAAATTGCCGCTTTGGCCTCAGGCGAAAGCGTTTCAGAAAACGAAACCCTGAATTCTTCAGGCGCATAATCCAAAACCCATTTCCTGGCCCTTTTAAAAAGCAAGGCCAGCTCAAGCGACTGGGCCTTGGAGGGCGCCTGCTTAATGTGGCCTGTCTGCCTCAAAAGATTTGTTAACTCATTAAACTGCTTTTCAGGGTTTAGGAACTGGACAAGCTGGACAGCAAAAGAATATGGAATTCTAAGCGGCCTTTTCTTGGAAGGCCTGCCCACAACAGAAAGGGAGTAGGCATTGGCCTGCTTCCTGGAAAGCTTTTCATTCTCAGCCATCTCCTCCGAATAGTAAATTCTTTCAGCGCGCTCAAAGCGCTCATTCAAAAGAATAAAACTGTTGTCAGAAACATTGAAGTCAATTGCACTATTCGGCTTGTAGGAAAAAAACAGGAACCTGAAAAGGTCAGGCGACGCAATCTCAAGCCACTGCTTCAACCCAAAAACATTTCCAAGTGAACCGGACATCTTTGCACCCTTCAGGTTAAGGAACTCAGTGGGAACCTGAAAAGGGGCTTTCTTTTTGAAAACATCCTGCATCAAGGCACGGGCAACATCAACACTGCCCCCGCTGCTGAAATGGTCCTTGCCCCCGGATTCAAAGGCAACATCGTTCACAATCCAGTTCGCAACCCAGTGCACTCTCCAGTGGAGCTTTGCCCTTCCATCCATAGGTGAAACCCTGCCCTTGAAGCCGCACTTGCACTCATATTCAACAGCCTTGCCGTCCCAGGAAGTTGTTTTTGAGAACAGGCTCTTACCGCACCCCTCGCAGGTAACAACAACAGGCAAAAAGCCAAGGGGCTTTTCAGAACCTGAAATCCTGTTCCATGTTTCAACAATCTGACTTGAGTTGTCAAGGGAAAACCTGATTAAGTCATTCATCCTCCCGCTCTTGTAGTTTTGGAAAGAGGACTGTATTTCAAGCTCAAAGCCAAAGTCTTCAATAACATCAGTAAGCTGGGAGGTAAAGTAACCAGACCAGCTCTTATAGCCCTTGAAGGGGGAGGGCGCGAAAACGCAGGGCACGCCAATAAACTTGCCTTCATCCTGCTTCTTCACAGGAATGCCCGCAGGAATCTTGTCAATCGGGTCAAAATCGTCAACAAAAAGAATCTGCTTTGCCTTAAAGCCAGCCTCCTTAAGCTTTAAGTAAACAGAGTAGGGGGTCATTATCTCAGGCCTGGCATTCCCAATGTGGAAGTAGCCAGAAGGGCTCCAGCCGCCCTCACAGACATACACCCTCCTTTTCTGGCTTGTAATTTGCTTAACAAGCCTTTCAGCCCAAAAATCAGGGTCCTCAGCCATAAGCAAATATACAACAAAAAAGCTCTTAAAAATGGCTATTTGCTGCCAAAAACCGGAAAAAGGAAAACCGGCAAAAAAACAAAAGGCTATTTGCTGCCAAAAACCTCCAAAGGGGACTTTGGCTTTCTCTTAAGCTTTGGCAGGGCAGCAACAGGCCCCTTAGGCTGCTTTTCAGCAGGCTCTAGCCCCTTCCTGGGCTTTTTCCGCCTCTTCAAAACAAGCAAAACAAGAATGAAAACAACAATTACAATTGCTGCAACTCCAACAAATAAAATCAAGCCAAGGGAAATTGGCGGCATGATGGAAGTAATGGCGTCAGGCGGAAGCAGGATTGGAGGCGCAACATATTTGTTCACTGTGTTGTTCTCAATCAGGGCGTTTGCCTGCTGCTCTGTTAAATCCGCCTTCAGGGCATAAAGAAGCTCCCTTTTCCTGTACTGGTCCTTTGTCAGCAGGAACTGAAGCACGGGGTCGTCACTCAGGACATTGAACTCAACATTGCTTCCAAGCCCGGCTGCATACTCAGCAAACTCTTTTGGAACAAGCTCAATAACCTGCACGACCAAATCACCGGAATTCCTGTCGGCCAAAAGATTAACATCCAGGGAAAAGGAAACAACAACAACTGCCTTGTAATAAACGCTGTTGTCGTCATCAACTTTGTAAATCAAAAGCTGCCTCCTTGGGTCAGCCTTCTCTATAAACTGCTTTGCAACCTCTGCAGTCTGCCCGGAAATCCCGGCTGCGTTCAGAAGAAGGCCCATCTGCTCCTTGTTGAAAATGAAGTCAGAGCTCTTGAAATCTGAAACAGTTACAACCCCCTTTGCCTCTGTGTAAAAGGCCATTGCCTCGGCAGCGCTGTTCTTTATAAGCGTGGGGTTTGCACCAGGCTCTGAAAGCATTTCCCTTGCGGATTCAAGGCTTGAATCAGCCTGCCCAAGCAGTTCTGAAAAGGTTTGGCTTTCAATGCCCTTTGCCCTGAAGCCTGAGAGAATTTCCTGGAGTTCCACCCTTGTTTCCTCAGCCCTTTCAACAGCAGTGTTTGCATCAAGGGCCTCGGAAAAGGCATTCAGTATAAAAATTGCAAGAGTTGCATCAGCCTTATTGCCCCCAAAATCAACAGCCTCTGCCTTAACCCTTGTTTGGCCGTTTTCAGACCCAAAACTGTCCCACTGGGTCTCAAACAGGGAATTTTCCGTTTCCTCGCCGCTGCCTATGGAAACCCAGCCGGAATCACCCTCAATGAAGAAATCCACAGACTTAATGCCGCTCTTGTAAGAGCCGGCATCAGAGGCAGTTACCGCAATGGAAACTGTTTCACTCACCCTCTCATTGTACTTAGGGCTTGCGAACCTTATTTCAGGTAAGGTTGTGTCATAAATGAAATCCCTGTCCTGGTCGCAGTTGTCGCCAAAAAACTCCTCTGCAAGCAGATGGAATTTTATAATGCCCTCATCAACATCGCTTAGGTCTAGCTCGCCGGACCATTCAGAAAATGGCTCCTTCTCCTCAAAAAAGGTTTCAGTGCTGCCGCCAGGCATCTCTGCACTAAACGAGCCGTGGACAATCCTGTCAGCTGCACTGATTGAAATTGAAAGCATTCTGGTTTGCCTGTCAAGGGCGGTTTCGATTGAAATATCCAGGTCACACATTGCAGCAGTCTTTGCATGCACTTCATTGCTTACAGCGCCGGCATTGCCCGCCTTGTCAATTGCCCTGACCTTGTAATGGTAGGTTGTATTCTGCAACAGCCCTTCAACATCAATATAGGGTGTGTTTTCAGTTTCACCGATTTTTTCAACCCCATTGTCCCTCAGGCTGAAATTCATCCACCTGTTCCTGTACACTTCATAATAGTCCACACCGCTGCCCGTGTCCTCAACACCAGCCCATGTTAGCTCAATGCTGCCATCGCTGAAAGACTCAGAGGAAAGCGTGGGCTTGCTTGGGCTTTCAGTGTCAACCAATATTGCAAAAACAGAAACGCTGCTCTTCTGGCTGCCTGACTCACCCCTCACCCTAAAAAAGTATTCGCCGTCATCCTTCCGCTTGGAGAACAGAGCGCTTGTCTCCTGAGCGCAGGTGGCAGGCTCGGCTGATTCGTCCATGCTTAAAACATAACAGTATTTGCTGGCGCCGGAAACAGCAGGCCACTCAAACCTTATCTCAGCAGCATTGCTCCACTCACCCTCAGCATGCGTGGAACTGCTGACATCAGGGGCATCAAGCGCAAGGCACGCAGGGAGCAGCAAAAGCAGGGCAAGGGCAAAAAACGCTTTCTTTCCGCAAAACATACTTAGAAAATAATGCGGAAATTAATTTAAACGGTTGCTTATATTTCAACCCTGCCCTCTTTAATATCCTTGAAGAAGCCAAGCATGTTCAAGGTAAGGTTTTCAGGCAAATTTTCCAGGCTGAACCAGCGCCATTCACTGAGCTTTCCTGGCTCAGCCACTTTGGGCTTGCCCTTTACAAGCATTGCCTCAATTATTGGGTTAACCCAGTGCTGCTTCTCCCCCGGAATTATGTGGTCAATTACCTTCACAAGCCTCACGGGCTCTACCTCAATGCCAGCTTCCTCAAAAGCTTCACGCTTTGCGCAATCAAAAAGGGTTTCACCGAACTCAAGGGCACCGCCAGGAAAGCACCAGCGGCCTGGCTCGTTCCTCACGTTGCCTGTGCGCATGCCGAGAAGGAACTCGCCTTTGTTGTTGCGCACCATTACTCCAATGCCAACGCCGACAAAATCAAGGCCTGGCTTGCCTAAGGGGGATTTAGCCATAAAAACACTTTCTTTCCCAAGGGGGCAACTTTCCTTTTTCCTTGATTCGGTTTTTCTTTTCCCAAGGCTTTTCTTTTTAGAAAAAAGAAAAGGTTTAATGGGGCTGGCGGGATTTGAACCCGCGACACCACGGTGGCCGCTCCCCCTGGAACTTCAGCTGCACATGAAAAAAATCGAGTTGAATTAAAAACCGACTTACTTCCATCGTGTGCTCTCCCAGGCTGAGCTACAGCCCCATACAAACATATTTGTCAAACTTAACCTTTAAAAAGGAATTATTAAAGTGCAATTAAAGCACGATTCAGTTTGTAGGGGTTTGAAAAGCCTATTTCAGCCACCCATTTCTTCAAATTTGTTCTGCCGTTGAGGGGAATTTTGTAAGCTCTAAGTTTTGATAATTTCGAACAATAACTCCAAATATTAGCCGCTCTAAAACCTTGTTCCAAAAGTTTTTCTCTTATTTGAAATGCAAGTTTTTTGCTCGTAGTAGTTATTTCGATTGAAGGATATTGGGGAGAACCAGGTTTGTCTGCAATAAATATTGAACCATCAGTATCAACTATCCCGCGCAAAGTGTGTCTTAAAAAATTCCAATTATTTGAAATTTCCTCAGGGATTACTACTTTAGATCCTTTTCCTTTATTTGCCGGGATTTTGAAACGCCCAATTAAACGTTGGACTATTTCTAACGAATCAAATTGGATTCTAATTGCATTTTCTCTAAACTTTAGATTAACCTTTTTACCCCAAGCTATCCAAATAAGTTGTTTCAATTTTAAATAATATTCTTTGTCAGTAATTTGGTGACCAGTAAATCCAACTATATATTTGTGGTTCTTTCTGTAAATATGCCCATCACCAATTAAAGCACCAATAAGTTCACATTCTTCAGTGGTTAAATCGTTCATAAAATTATTTGGAAATTCTTACTTATATTGGTTTCGAAAGAGACCACTGTTCCGGTACTTGCCCCCCTAGTGTTTGTTCCGCTACCCTTAACAAAACATTGCAGCATAATGGGCCTATGAAGTGCTTGTGCTGCACGGAACACAGGCAAACAGCAGAGAAAAAGCAGCCATTAAAATGAACCAAGAGCTGAACAGTATGCTAAAAGAAAAACAACAGGCTTCCGTGGCAAGGAAAAAGAATTAAATTAAAAAAACTCAAACAAGGCATACCATGAAACAAGAATTTTTTATTAGAAAAGCCAACGCAGGTGATTTGCCTGGTTGCGCAAAAATAATGGTTGACGCATTTAAAGGCAGGGAAAGCTGGACAAAGAAGAGGGCAAGGGCAAGGCTTGAAGAAAAGATAAGGGAAGCCCCACAGCTGTGCTTTTGCCTGTGGCTTGAAGGAAATATTATTGGGCTCATGTTCTGCGAGCAATTCGATTACGTAAAAGGGAGGTATTTGTGGGTAGCAGAGTTTGCAATAGCACCGGGAGAGCAGGGAAAGGGGTTTGGAAAACAAGCACTGGGGTTCATTGAAAAGTTTGCAAAAGAAAACGGGTTTGACGTTTTGTACCTGGCTGCAAACATTAAGGAAAAAGCATTCAAAATTTATGAGAAGATGGGGTTTAAGAAAACCAACTGGTTTTTCATGGAGAAAGAACTGTAAACTTGAAAGATTTTAAAAACAAGAACAGGAAAGACTATTGTTGGCAAAACAAGTTCCGTTTTCTGCCAAAACAAAACCCCCATCGGATGAAATAAAAAAGAAATGTCCCAGAAACTATTGTAAAAAGACATCGGAATAATCAAAAACTGGCATTAGAAGACTGCAAAAAGAACATGTGAACAACATGGACACGAAACTGCTTATTTTTGATTTCGACGGAACCTTGGCTGACAGCCACAAAGGCAATTTTGAAACAATCAACTACACGCTTGGCAGGGTTGGCTGCAAAAAAATAAGCCGCAGTCTTTTTGAAACTCTTGCAGGAATGCCTCTTGAAAAACAGTTTGAAACAACTTTGCCCAAAGGCAAAAAAGGCGTTGTTGAAAAAGCCTGCAGAATATACCGGGAGCAATACCTAAAAACCTGTGTCAAGAAAACAGTTCTTTTTCCCCAGGTAAAAGAAACGCTTCAGTTCCTGAAATTCAAAGGCGTGAAAATGGCAGTGGTTACGACAAAAAGGACAGCGCTTGTCTCAATGCTGCTGAAAGCACTGGACATAAGTAACTTTTTTGACTTTGTGGTAGGCAGCGACATGGTTTCAGAAGCAAAGCCAAGCCCAGAAGGAATAAACCTTGCCATAAAAAAGCTAAATGCGAATAGGGAGTTCACTGCAATAGTGGGCGACAGTAAATTTGACATGCTTGCAGGAAAGAACGCAGGCATAAAAACAATCGCAGTAAACAAGGCGCAAGAAAACAGGGATTTGGAAGCCGACATTACAGCAAAAGATTTTAGAGAGCTGGAAAAGATTTTTCACTGAGAATGGCCAACAAAAGCGCATTCTTCAAAATACAAGGGCTATGTTAATTTTTTATGGTGATTACACAATACAATTAAACAAAGCAGGAAAAATAGTGATTAAACAAGTTAAAAGCAAGGAGAAAGAGGAACAAACCCTGAAAAATAAGCTTAAGCACAAGCACCAACAGATAAAAAACCTAAGAGGCAAACAAAAAATGGGGAAGAAAAAAGGAAGCACCGGAAGCAAAACAGGGTTTGCATGGCTTTTGACAGGCCCGCCAGGCATAGGAAAGTCAACGATTGCAAAAGAGCTTGCAAGCCGGTTTGAGAAGGCGGTTTGGGTCGATGTTGACTCGCTAAGAGCAATGGTTGTAAGCGGGAACGCAAAGCCCTGGGAAAAAACGCGTGAAACAGAGTTACAGATAGAAATCTCGCTTGAAAACGCTTGCAGTATAGCAAAAAACTTTGCAGAAAATGGATTCGCCGTCTTCATAGACGACGTAGTACTATCAGCAAAAAAGCTGGAGCAATACAGGCAAAAACTCAAAGCCTTTGGGTTTAAGGCGTTTCTCTTGGAAGCAGACAAAAAAACCATTGAAGAAAGGGACAGAAAAAGAGGCAGGGACAAGGCAATGGGAAAAAGAGCAATTGAGCTCCAGACAAAATTCTCAAAAGCAGGCAGCAAAGGCTGGGTAAAAATTAACAGTGGGAGAAAAACAGCAAAGGAAACAGCGAGCGAAATCCTGAAGGCAGTTAAGCAAGAAAGCGCTTTAGTAGGCCACACAAGACTAAAATAATGAAAAAAACGCAGGCAAAAAGAAATTCTGCAATTACAAGCCTTTCCACTGGAAGCGTGCAGCATACGGCAAGGCGGCCAATTAAATGAGAAAGCCGGATTCGCCTCTTTTCCAAAACTGCTTGAAAGAATTCTAGATTGGAAGCTGTAAAAGCGAGCCCGATGGGATTCGAACCCACGACACCTAAACCAGCCAAGTCCGCTAAGACAAAGGCTTCTGGTCGCCTCCTCCCGTTTGGAAGATAAGAGCTACACCCCTAGTTTAACGCTAAGACAGGTGCTCTACCAAACTGAGCTACGGGCCCAATAAATAAAGTTTCTCAGACAAAGTATTTAAACATTTAGCTAAAAGCGTTAAATTTAGAAATTCTCTTTAAGTGGTGCTTGTTTGAAAAACCGATCAGCTTTAGATATTTCTTAATTGCATCTTGACTGCCAATATGTAAGCTAAAGGCCTTTTTTTCTTTTGTTATTGAAGAAGTTTTAATGCCTGCAACAGCAAGTATTTCTTTAACTTGTAGTAAAAGTTTATTAGAATTCATCTTCAACTGCATGACAAGCGCTTTATTATAAAGCCGGGCGTGGCCTGGGTACATTTTATTATAACGCCTGTATATTGAACCATCTGTGTTCCATAACCCTCTAACAACTGCGAGCGCTAGTTCATCCCGTTCTAAAAATACTTCAGGTATTGAAAGGGTTTGACCTTTTTTCCCTACCATAAAACCTAAACCGGCAAAAAAGTTGAAAACTTTTTTACTTTTAATATGAAACCGAGTTGAGTTACCTCTAAAAAACAGCCTGCCTTTTACCCCAAAGGCATTGCAAATGATTGGCTGTAGCGTTTCATTGTAATAGGAGAAGTCATCTACAGAACCGGTGAAAGCTAACTCATAACGTTCCCTATTTTCGCTTTTGACAAAATATTTAGAAAGGCAACCATCCCCCAATAATGCCCCGGTGAATTCAGCTAATTCAGAAGTTAGTAACATAAATAAAATTAGGCGCTGGCCATTAAAAACCAGAATGGAAGAGAGTACTGTTCCGGTGAATTTTATATTAAGGGTTGTTCCGGTGAAAAAGATAAAAACGAGCCCGCTGGGATTCGAACCCAGGACACCTTGGTCGCTCCTGGAATTTGGCTTCCTTAAAAGCCAAGTGCTTTTGGCGAAAGGGAGCTTAAACTCTCCATTCTCTGCCAGACTGAGCTACGGGCCCACTAAATAATTAACGGAAGACAGACTTTAAAATAGTTACTTTTCAGGGTTTGCCTCAAAGTATGGCTGAGGAGCTTGGCTATGTCACTTTTCCTGCTTTATTTCCTTCAGGCCGTTCATGTGCTTCTGCAGGGCCTTTGGCACCTTTATTGTACCCTTCTTTGTCTGGCAGTTCTCTATAATGCAGCGTAAAGTGCGGGTGGTTGCAACCATTGTGCTGTTCAGGGTGTGGGCAAGCTCTTTCTCGCCTGACTTCTTCCTGTACTTTATCCCAAGCCTTGCAGCCTGGTAACCTGTACAGTTAGAGCAGGACATCAGCTCAATGTACTTTTGCTCGCGCGGCGACCATCCATTGACATCATACTTCTTTGCTGCAACGGCCCCAATGTCACCAGTGCATACATTGGTTACATTGTAGGGGATTTCAAGCTTTTTGAGAAGCTCCTCTGCATTCTTGACAAGCTCTTCGTGGAGCTTCCAGCTCTGCTCAGGCCTGCAGAAAACAAACTGCTCTATTTTGTTGAACTGGTGCACTCGGAAAAAGCCCCTTTCATCCAGGCCGTGCTTGCCAATCTCCTTACGGAAGCAGGCGCTTACGCCAGCCAGCTTCATTGGAAGCTGGCTTTCCTCAAGAATCTCACCCATATACATTGAACCCATAGGGTGCTCTGAAGTGGCAATAAGGTACTGGTCTTCACCCTCAATTTTGTACATTACATTTTCAAAGTCATCCAAATCAACTACCCCCTCATAAGGAGCCCGCCTTATCATAAAGGGGGGCTGGATTAATGTAAAACCTTTCTTTAGGAGGAGGTCAATTGCAAGCCTCTGCAGGGCAATGTCAAGCAATGCAAGGCTTCCTTTCAGGATGAAGAATCCGGCACCGCTTATTTTTACCGCCCTTTCAAAGTCTGCAATGCCCAAATCAGCTGCAAGCTGGCCATGGTGCTTTACCTCAAAGGCAGGCTTTACTGCCCTGCCGTGCTTCCTTACAACAACATTGTCCTCATCACTTTTCCCAGGGGGAACAGACTCGTGCAGGATATTTGGCAACCGCATTAAATAGACGTCAACCTTTTCCTTCAGCTTCTGGGCCTGCTCCTCCTTCTCTCCAATTAGCCCTGGAACCTGCTTGGCCCCCCTGAGAAGCGCGCTGGTGTCCTTGCCCTCCTTCCTTAAGGAATCAACCTGCCTGCTCAGCTCGTTTCTCCTCTGCCTAAGCTTGTCTATGTCCAGCTTTAGGGCGCGCCACTCCCTGTCCTTCTTCAAGAGGTCATCAAGCCACTTCAACTTTTCAGGGGCATTGCGCTTTTTAAGGTCCTTTTCAACCAGGCTTGGGTCCTCCCTTAAAAAATTTATGTCAAGCATTTTAAAACGCCCCTGGCCAATGGATTAAATTTAAGCAAAACATTTAACCACGCAGCCTACGTACTAATAAAAATCGTTTGTAATTAAATAATCTTATGGTGAAGCGGGAAATTGCGGTATTGCGCTATGGCCACAGGCTTGTCAGGGATTACAGGGTTACCTCACACTGCTGCCTTGTAGCAAGGGCATTTGGGGCAAGCAAGATAATTATTTCAGGAGACCAAGATGGGGGAATTAAAAAAAGCGTTCTTGACGTTGCAAAAAGGTGGGGCGGCAAATTTGAAATTGGGTTTAGCGAGAGCTGGGAAAAAACCGTGAAGGAATTCAGGAAAAAGGGCTACTTTATAGTGCATTTGACAATGTACGGGCTGCCGCTTCAAAAAGAGATAGAAAAAATAAGGAAGAAGAACAAGATTTTGATAATTATTGGGAGCCAGAAGGTTGAACCAAAGGTTTATGAGGAAAGCGACGCAAACATTGCAGTAACAGGCCAGCCGCACAGTGAGATAGCGGCGCTTGCAATCACGCTTGACTGGATCCAGCAGGGGGAAGAGCTGGAGAAAAAATTTAAGGGAGCAAAAATTTCAGTCAAGCCAATGGAAAAGGGCAAGAATGTCAGAAAAGTTAACCAAAGTAAGTGTTTTAAGTGAAAAAGCCTGTTGGCTTTAAAAAAACATTATTGAAAAAATATTTCAGGTGCCTTTGAGTGAACAAAAAAATAATCGCATCCGGCTTTCCGCTTGCCCAAAACTTCTTGAAAAAGGTGGCAGGCGACCCCTCAGTCCAGCTTGTAAGGATCTGCGAAAGGAAAGGGAAACGGACAACTGACGAAGAGCTCGCCAAAAAGATGAAAATGAAGGTAACAGAGGTCAGGACAATACTAAACAGGCTGCATTACAGGGGCATAGCACACTACCAGAAAACAAAGAACAAGAAAACCGGCTGGTACAATTACACCTGGGAGATAAAGTCGAAAAGGATACTTGAACTGCTTCTGGAGGAGCAGAAAGAGGCCATAGAAAAGCTGAAAACAACGCAAAGCTTTGAAAAAACATACACATACTTTACCTGCAAAAGGAACTGCACAAGCGTCCCCTTTGAGGTGGCAGCAGAATTCCAGTTCAAGTGCCCGGAATGCAATAGCACAATGGAGGCAACAAACAGCGACCAACGCGTGAAAAAGATAGAAAAACAGATAACAGGCATTGAAAGAGAGATTGAAACAATGGCAAAAATTATTTGAAAATTGGAAAAGCAGGGGCCAAAAAAACACAAAAACCAGGACAAATAAGGCAAAGAAAAACAGGGTTAAAAAAAGCACCTAAAGGGATTATTTTTAAATATAAAGTAAAAATAAGGCTTTTTATATAAAATAAAGCCCAATAATAAGTAAATGGCTTGTATAAGGGGCTGTTTGTTTTTAAAACCTTTGCAATACTAGTATTATAGAAAGGAAAACAGCGCGGTAGGGCAGCCAGGAGTGCCCGTCGGGCTCATAACCCGAAGGTCGAAGGTTCAAATCCTTCCC
>JAFGDB010000048.1 GCA_016932355.1 Candidatus Iainarchaeum sp.
GTCCTGCCCATCTTGCCCTTTGCAGACTGCTCACAGTTTATAAGATGCATTCTCTCAAGGTTCAGGCGCAGCTTCCTGAAATAGCGCTGCGAAACCGCACCCTCCACAGACTTTTTGTATGCGCTGTAAAGCTCGCCTGAGGCAATCTGGCCATTTGCAGGGATTGCATTCAGGATTGCCCTTTCATGCACGCTTAGAAAGCCTATTGCCTTTTGCAAAGCAGCTGCATCAATTGCGGGAAAAACCTTTTGCAAATGGATTACCTCAACACTTGGGCTGTTTTGCCTCTCAGCTTCCCTTGCAGCCTTCAAAAGGCATTCAATTGCAACCCTTGCATCGCCTCCAAACTTTGCAGCATGGGCTGCAGCAACATTTATGGCCTCAGGGCCAAGCGCGTTTGGAAAGAATGCATACTCTGCCCTTGCCCTGAGAATGTCCTTAAGCTGTGCAGGGCTGTAGGGCTCAAAGCATATTGAGTGCTCTGCAAGGCTGCTTTTCACCCTTGCGTCAAGCATTGAAACAAACTCTGAAACATTGCTTATGAAGATTAGGCCAAAGCCCTTGCGGTTCTGCTCAACCACCCTGAGCAAATCATAGAAAAGCCTGCTTGCCTCCTGGTCATGCATAAGCTGGTCTGCCTCATCCAGCACAACCACTGGCACAAAATCAATTGCCTTCAAGGCGGAAAGCATCTGCGAATAAGCTTCATCTGTTGCAATGCCCCTCCTCGGGGTTGCAGCACCCAAAAAATTTGCAATCTGCGTTAGCACAGAATGCCTTGTGTTGAACTGGAAGCAGTTTATGTAAAGGCCCTTTGCCCTGTCGCTGTAGCTCTGCAGCTCGTTCAGTACAAACCTGACTGTTGCTGTCTTTCCAGTGCCGCTCTTGCCGTGAACAAAAACGTTCTCAGGCCTTTTGCCCTTCAGGACAGGCTGCAGCGCAAAAACAAGTGCATCAATCTCTGCATCGCGGTGCGGCAGCCTCTCCGGAACATGCTCTGGGTAAAGAAAGCGCTCATCCTTCAAAAGCTCCCTGGCTTTTGAGCCCTTCTCAAAAATATTTGCAGGCATATAACACACTATATACAGAAATATTAAATAAATGATTAAATTTTTATTCAGCAAAGGGCTTATTCTAAGTGATTGAAATTGAAGCATTCTTCAAAAATTTCTGTGCTTGCCCTTCTTGCAATTCTCTTGCTTACAGCAAGCCCTGCATATGGGCAAAGCAAACAGCAAGAGCTTTTAGACAAGCTTGATTTTGCAATAAAGGCCTTTTGGAATTCAGGAGGCAGGTTTGAGCATGCAGACGGCAAGACTTACATTGGATTTCCAATGAAGAAAACAGTTGATTCAGGAACAACAAGGTGGATTCTTGATGACGGGCAAACCCCAAATGTCCCGGCAGTTTCAATTTCAAGCCCTGGAATGCCACAGGTAGGCGCAGCATTTTTGGAGGCATACAAAAACACAGGAAACAAGCTTTACCTTGAATACGCAATTGCGGCAGCAGACACAATTTTTTCAATTCAAAAAGACCTTGAAACAGACAAGGACGGAAACACCAAACCACAGACTGAAAGAGGCTGCTTGATGACTCACGCCATCATAATTCCTGAAGGGGCAGCAGTAACCCAAGCAGGCAAAGCGGATGAAACAGGGCATTGGACAAGGGTAAAGTCAGAGACTGGAAACCTGGCAGATGGAAGCGTTCAATACATTACAAAAGACGATGCATTCTGCACTTTTGACGAAGGCCTTAGCGCATACAGCGCAATATACCTCCTTGAATTGTATGATACAATTAAAAACAAAAATTTTAGCGGGGAAACGGTTAACCCCCTGGAGGGCGTTGACAAAAGCAAGTACCTTGAGGGCGCAAGAAAGTTCTACAACCTGGCAAAATCCTTCAGGGACTTTGAATTAAAAACCAGCGATTTTGAAAGCCTGACCTACATTTACGGGCCGGATAACACACTTCTGGGCGGGGTTGACAAGTCAGGGCCACACCCGTTTATTGAATATGTTGCCACGCACCCAGAACATGAAATAAGCAGGATGGGCTCATTCAAACCCTACGAAGATGGCGGCCTGCCACAGGCAGCAGAGGAAGTAAGCAGGCAAATAGTTTCAGACACCCAATACTACGGGGTTAAAGGAAAAGGGTACAAGTACCACAAGACAGTTAACGACAATGTAATGTCCAGCTATATCCTGTTCCTTACTCACTACTATGAAACCACCAATGACGCAAGCGCACTGCAAAATCTGAAACTGCAATTGGAGTGGGTTTACAAGGTTTTTGAGGAAAACGGCAGGAGAATGTGGTGCAACCAATACAATGTTTTTGATGATGAATGCGCGCCGGCAAGGCCATATGAAGCCCCCTCCCTTGTTTCAGGAAGCAGCGTTTACCTTGTAAATGCAGTGGCATATGCAGAAAAAAAACTTGAACAGTTAGGGGAAACCAACCCAAAATACAGAAACATGTTAGAGGATGCGATTTATTACATACAGGCTGAGCTGGAGAACAGCAATTCTGACCCATCCGAACCTGAAAAATACAATTTTTATGCCCTTCAAAATTATACAACCAGTACGCCAGCGCCCAACACCGCAAGCGCAGCAATCAGCAAAGATGACCCAATAACATTTTGCGATTACTATTACCCCACAGACCCATTCAAGGCCGAGTGCAAAAGCAACGGGCATGACACGCACGCTTACTACCCAACAAGTTCCAAGGAATGGCCCTTCTCTGGGTTTGCAACAAATGAAGTAAACCTTAAGGGGATTGACCAATACTTAATAGACCCAGGCTGCCAGGGTGCAGACGGCTACCCAAGCAGCAGCAGAACCAATTATGACGGCTGCCTCAATTTGAACAGCGAAAAGGCAAACCTCAGGTCATTCTGGGACAACTACAGGGCATTTTGGGGAAGTTGGAAAGGGTATACAAAAATATACTGGGCTGTTGACGACTACCTAGAATATGCGCCAGACCCAAGTACGGGGTATTGGACAAGCACATACAGCAGCAGTACAGTTGGAACAGGCAGAACAGTCATTGACAGCGCGGTTTTTTCACAAAACGCGGCAGGCATTGCAAAATTTCTTGGCCAGAACAATGATGAAATAACAGATTCTGACAGTGACGGCCTTGATGACAGTGAGGAAGGCGCACATGGAACTGACCCAGATTACTGGGATTCTGACAAGGACGGCTTTAGCGACGGGGATGAGGTTAACCTTCATGGGACAGACCCGCTTTTAGGATGTGACAACCCAGACAGCCAATGCCAGGGAAACTGCGGCAATGGCATTGTGGAACAGGGAGAGAACTGCTCCAGCTGCCCTGAGGATGTACAGTGCGGAACAGGGGAAACATGCTGTTCCGGAACATGCTGCCAGGCAGGACAGCAATGCTGCTCTGGAACATGCACAACACCAGCATGCAATGCCGATTCAGACTGTGCAACAGGGCAAGAATGCCAAAACCCAGGAACATGCTCATCACAATGCATAGCACTAACACAAGGATGCACAACAAATGCAGACTGTTCAGCAGGAGAAACATGCTGCTTAGGCCAATGCTGCCCTACAGGACAAGAATGCTGCCAAGGAATATGCTGCACAACAGGCCAGCAATGCTGCAACCAGATATGCACAATTCCAGTGTGCAGCACAGACACAGAATGCAACGATTCAGACGAATGCACTCTGGACCAGTGCAGCAATGCAGGAACATGCAACGCAGCGTGCACGCAGACAACAATAGCAGGGTGCGGGCAAGAGCCAGAAACAGTTGTAAACTATGAGAGGGAAGTGGAAATAGGAAAAACACAGCAAATAACAGTAACCAAGGGAGAAGAGCAGGTAAGGGAATTCACCGCACTCCTTGAATACCCAAACAAAACCAAAATCACGCTAATAGCAGCAAACGCAAAAATAACAATACCAGTGAACCAGGAAGGAACATACAACGCAGAAATAAAAGCAGGAGACTTTGAACAAACAATAACATTCCAAGGAAAAACTTTTGGAACAGGACCGGAGCCTGAACCAGCAGACCAAACCCTGCTGACAGCAGGGTTAGCAATAGCAATAATTGCAGGCGCGGCAATTGGCCTTAAAAAATTGAGGTGATTTGATTTAAAGCCGAAAATGCTTTTTGGGACAGCAGGCAAGCAAGCCGGAGGAAAAAGGGCATGACAGCAAAAATGCTTTTTGGGACAGCTGGGGTGCCTGGCTCTTCAAAAGGAAGTGACAGCGTAAGCGGCATTGAAAGGATTAGGGAGCTGAAGCTTGACGCAATGGAGCTTGAGTTTGTGCGCGGCGTGCACATGAGCGAGGCAACAGCAAGGCAGGTTAAAAAGGCAGCTGAGAAAAACAAGGTGCTTTTGAGGGTTCATGCTCCATACTTCATCAACCTAAACTCAAAGGAGCATGAAAAGGTTGAGGCAAGCAAAAAGCGCATTTTGGACAGCGCAAGGGTCGGCGAGGCAGCAGGCGCAAAGATTGTCACATTCCACCCAGCATACTTCCAGGGCATGGGGAAAAAAGAGGTTTTGGAAAAGGTCATTGCCGAGATTGAAGAAATTGCCAAAGAGATTGCCAAGAACAAGTGGAGGATAAGGCTTGCGCCCGAAACAACGGGAAAGGCAAGCCAGGTTGGCTCGCTTGGGGAAACCCTGGAAATGTGCAGGAAAGTTAAGGGCGTTGAGCCAATGGTTGACTGGTCTCACCTGCACGCAAGGGACAACGGCAGGTTCAAAGGCAAGAGGGATTTCCTGGACGCAATTGATGAAATCCCCAAAAAGTTTTTAAAGAACTTGCAGATGCACGCTTCAGGCATAAGGTTTACTGCAAAGGGGGAAAGGAACCACCTTAACATGGATGAAGGGGGAAACACTTTCAACTACAAGTGGCTGCTTGAAGCACTGCATGAAAGGAAGGTAAGCGGCTGCATCATCTGCGAGAGCCCTGATTTGGAGGGAGATGCGCTTCTGATGCAGAAGCACTGGAAGAAGCTTTAAGGAAAATTATAAATAGCTAGTGTGCCTCAAACTAAGTATGGGGCGGGTTTCAACAAAAAAAATAAAATGGACAGCCAGGTTAAATATCACTAAGAAATGGCGAGAAGGAAGGAAAAACAAATTCATTAGAGGAGTCAACTGCTTCGCAACCAAGGTTAAAGCGTTTGCAGATGCCATGCCAGAAGAAGCCAATTTTTCTAATGCTGAAATTAAACAGAAAAGGAAAAGAATTGCCAGAATTAACAAAAAAATTGTTGCTATGGGGAAAGAGGGGAATAAATTTAGCCGTGAATTCAACATATACAACGCTGTACCAGAAGACGCGCCATTGGAATGGATACTTGAAGATCCGCTAAGCAATGCAGCATATCAACTCCATAAATGTCTGAGAGAAATGGCAACCTGCACTCAAAAATTAGAGAGGGTTGAATTAAGGCCATCCGAAAAAACTATGCCTTAGAGCCCAGGAAGAGGCTGACTGCCAACCCTGTTACCAGTGCAACAAGGCTGTTTGTCTTGAAGTAGCCAAGGGACAGAAGCTCTTCAAGCGGAATGCTTGCCCATATGTAGCCAAGCAGCACTGAGAGCGCAGCTCCAAAAACCAGTGCAATCGTCAGGTGCTTTATTCCAGTGAGGTAGCTGTGGTAAGTGCTCTTTATGAAAATCATTGCAGCCACAATGAAAAGCCCGAAGAAAATCAGGCCCACGGTTTCATTTGGCGCGGAAACCGTTACCCCTGAAAACACGCCAAACTCTGCCACAACCATATAGCTTAGGACAGCAAGCAGGCTCCTGTCATGGAATGCAGCAAGCACGTTTGCAGTTGTAAGAGCCTGCTTTGAAAGCATTCCAGGCTGCTGGACCTGGGTTGCAGCAGGGGCAGGGGTTGCAGCAACAGCTGTCTTCTTCTCAAGCTCTTTCTCAAACTCTTCTGCCGCAGCCTCCTTCATCTTCTTCTTTAAGTCTTGCACCTTCTGGTACCAGGGCTTCTGCATCTCCCTCTTAACGGAAATTACTGAAATTGCAAGCGCAATTATTGCACACACCACCCCTGCCGCACCAATTGCAAGAAGGGTGAAATCCGGCTCAGGCGAAAAAATCTTGTCGCTGAAGCTGAAGAAGAAGAACACAATTGAAACCATTACCAGCACAAAAAGCACAAAGCGCTTGAGCAGGCCAACAACCCATGCGGTTAGCTCAACAAGCAAAACCACGAGAACAAACAGCACAATCAGTGCAACGCCAATCATTGCAATTGTTGCAACATCCCCACCCAGGGCCTTTGGGATAACCTCATTTGAAACATAGTCAATTGCAGGGTAAATCATTGAGTTTAAATCCAAAATCATAGTATTGATGTTAAACAATATCATATAAATATTTAATTGCACAGGGCTGTTTCAGGCTTAAAGCAGGTTTTTAAGAAAAATACAGGAAAAACCGGAGCCATCGGTCAAAAAACCCGATTTTTCCAAAAATCGGCGCTTTTTTAAAGTTAAGGCACTTGCCTAAGTAAAATGAAAGCTATTTAAACAAGTTCAGGGAAAACTCTTTTTATAGAGCGCTCTGCAGAAGTGAACCCAAAAATGGAGAAATCTATTGAAATTTCAAGCAATGAATTTAAGGCACTTGCCTCAGAAACCAGGACAGAGATGATTAAGCTGCTCAGGGAAAGGAACCACACCCTGACAGAGCTCAGCCAGAAGCTTAACATGGCAGCGCCCACAATAAAGCAGCATTTGGAGATACTGCAGCAGGCAGGCCTTATTGAAGGGCTTGATGAGGGCAGGAAATGGAAGTACTACACGCTTACAAGGAAGGGCAAAAACATTGTCGGCGGGGAAGCGCCCACAAACGTTTTGATAGTGCTTGCAGTAAGCTCTGTTGCAATGCTTGTGCTGCTCTACGGCTTTGTCTCAATGCTTGGAGTGCAAAGCCCTGCAGGCATATTTGAAACTGGGGCAGAAATGCGCTACATGGATTCAGGGCAAGAATATGATTGGGTTCCGACAATTGCTGAAGCGCCAGAAACTGCAAAGAGCGCAGATGGAATAGTAAGCAGCATATCAGGTGCTGCAGCTGACCAGAACGGGCTTGAGGCAGTAGGGGAAACAGCAGGCAATAGCCAGAATGCCCCTGCAATAGCAGGCCAGGTTGACCAGAACAGCCCAGCAATAGCAGGCCGGGAAAATGCAGGCAGTGACCAGAACAGCCTGGCAATAACAAACGTGGAAAGGCAGCCTTCCGGCCAGCAGTGCCCAAGCCTGATCTGCGAGGCAGCGCCTTTGATGCAGGTTACAGCAATGCTTGGCGCAATCGTAATTACCGCAATCCTCATCGGTTTCATGTTTGGGAAGGGAAAGAAAGGCATTCTCTAAAAATTCGTTGAACAACGGAATTCCTGCATTCTTTAAATTGGTTTCCAAGCCAGCCTTTTCTAATGAACAAGCGGGGCTTTGCGGCGAAGCCGCTGTTTTTCCAAAGGCTTTTTGGCAAGAGGCAAAAAGGCTTTTTCTGCTTTCTGATTGTGCTTGCAGCAATTGCAATTGAGGCCGGGCTTTTGGAAAACGCAGCAGAGGCAGAAAGGGTTATTGGAAGGGGAAGGGCAATAGCCTTTGAGGCAGAGAGCGCAGCCCTTGCCAGAACCCTCATAGAGGACAGCCTTGACTCAGCCATTAAATCAGAGCTCAAAGAAGGCATTGCATTGAACCTCGAGCCAGGGGAAATAAGGGAAAGGGCAAACAGGAAAATCGTACTGCTTTTTCAAAGGATTGAAGAAGCATTCAACGAAGGAATTTCAGCCAGGTTTTACTCAGAGCAGGGCAAAATAGATGAAACATTTCTGAACAAGAACAGCAAAGTTAACGTAATAAGGGTCAGGGGCAAAAGCGTTAAGGCAGAATACAGCTATACAGGCGGCCTTCTAAAAAACAACAGGGTTTTTGCAGAAATTTCAGGCAAAAATGCAAGAATGCTTTTCACAATCCCAATAGGGTATACAGTGAGCGAAACAGCGCTTGAAATGGAAACAATTGCAGGGGGCAATTGAATGAAACCAAGCGGGCAGGTGCAGCTTGAGGCAACAGCCTGCTTTGCAGTTTTCCTTGCGCTGCTTGGCTTGATGCTGTTCAGCCTGAACCAGGCAGATGCCAATCTGGAAAGGGCAAAGCAGGGGCTTAAGGCAGGGAGCGAAGCCCAGCTCTGCTGCATTGCACTTGACTCTGCTTACACAGGAAACGCAGAGCAGGTAAGCACAAGTGAATTGCACTGCACTGCAGACAACACAAGCTTTGTTGAAAGCAGGGCAGGAAGCATTGCAAAAACCCAGGAGTGCATTGCACAGGAAATAAAGTCAGTCCAGAGAGGCCAAGAAAATTTTCTGGAGGTAAAGCCAGGTGGCCACTACAGCTAAGGGCTTTGTATTCAGCCTTGACCTTGCAGTTTCCTTTACAGCAATGCTGCTAATGGCCCTGCTCCTTTTAATGCACCTTGGCATTGCAGGGGAAAAGCAGGAGATTGAATTCAGGCAGATGGAACTGAACAGGACCGCATTGTTCCTTGCAGACAGCATTGTGAAAAACAGCAACCCTGAAAAGCCAGCGCTTGGCTCTGCAGCATTTGACAAGGAAAGGGCAAGGGTTCTGGCAAACGAGCTTGATGCAGGGCTATTGGGCGAGATTCAGGAAATGGAGAAGAACGGGTTTTTCATTGCAAGCATTTCATTAAAGGAAATTGGGGGCAGTGAAAAAACTGTTTTTTCAAAGCCTGCTGGAAAGAACTGCACAGCGCTTGACAGGATTGTTTCAGCGCAGGGCAGGATTGCAAAAATGGCGGTGCAGCTCTGTGAAAAGTGAGGGCTTTTACCTCAGCATTGAGGCAATTGCGTCAATGCTCATGCTTGTGATTCTGCTCTCAATGCCGTTGCCTGAAAGCAGAAATTACATGCAGGACCTGCATGATTTCAAGAAGGGAAACGACCTTCTCATCCTGTGGGCAAGACAGGGCACTTCCCTAAACCTGGAGCAGATGAGGAAGGACTTTGAGTTTGCATTCCCGGGAAAAAGCGCACTGATTTCGCTTGACAGTGAAAAGGCAGTGGTGGGAAAGCAGGGAAGAGAGGCAATTGCGTCAAAAGCATTTTTCTTTGGCAGTGCCCTGGAAAAGCACGAAATCAGCCTAGCCATATTCAAGGAGTATTCTGCCTGAATCCCTCCTCAAAACAAATTCCGCTTCAGATTCCAAAACCTTTTCCTGAAAAGCAAAATCGTTTGGGAAGGAAACAGTGAATTCCTTTTCATTTCCATCCGGGCCAAGGGCATAAATTAAAAGCGCTCTTTCCTCTTGGGTGAAGCGCCACTTCCCAAAGGGCCTTGCACTAAGGGAAATGCAGGAGCCGTCTGCCTGGAACTGCATTTCATTGACAATCTCCTGCAAGTGCGAAGAAAACTGCCCTGCCTGCACTGAATCCAGGGCAAAAACCCCAAGGGAGAAAACGCCGGAGAGAAGGGGCAGTATAGCTGCAAAAACCGAGGCAGCTGCAAGAAGCAGGAGCAAATACTCAAGGCTGAGCTGGCCCCTGCTGCCCCCCATTTCAAAAGCCATTTCAGATGTCCTCAATCTGCTTGAATATTTCCTTGCTCTTCTTCTCAATTACCTTTGTGCCCTCGCTGCTCGTCTCCTGGAGCTGCTGCACAAGGAGCAAAACAAGTGCAACCACTGCAGCAAGGATTATTATGAGCTCAACAGAAATCTGGGCTTTCTCCTCCTGAACCAAATCAAAAAACCATTTCAGCATAGAAAAGCCTGCCAGGGCAAGCAATAAAAACCTGCTTTTTTCTTCGGCAAAAAACGAACAAAAAGTGATTCTGTTTTTAATGGTTTTCAACAAAATTCTTCTACATGAAAGCAAGGGAAAGGAACGATTTGCTTATAAGCTGGGTAACGCTCAGCCTTGCATTTTCGCTTGTGATAAGCGACAGCTTCCTCAGCCTGATGGGCATTGCAGAGGCAATCCCAATAGCATTCCTTGCGGTTGGAACAGGCTTCATATTCCACGAGATGGCGCACAGGCAGATGGCAAGAAAGTACGGGTTCCACGCGGAATACAGGGCATGGAATTTCGGGCTGGTTTTCGCATTCCTGCTTGCACTCATAAGCGGCGGCCGCTTCATATTTGCCGCGCCAGGCGCAACCTACATCTTTGCGCAGAACATTTCATTAAAGCAGAACGGCAAAATCAGCATTGCAGGCCCTACAGTCAACATCATAATTGGATTCATACTGTTCTTTGCATCACTGCTTGCATTTGACAAGTTCACATTCGGGCTTTTATTTAACGCGGCCTGGATAAACTTCTGGTTTGCATTCTTCAACCTGCTGCCAATACACCCTCTGGACGGCGGAAAGGTAATGGCCTGGAGCAAGGCAGCCTGGGCTGCAGGCATTGTAACAGCAGGCATTATGGCCTTCTTCTCAGCAGACCTCCTGATAGCAATAGCAAGCCTTCTCTAGAAAAACAGGCTGGCTTTAAAAAACCTTAAGCCAAAAACAGACTAAAACAACTATCCAACATAGCTTGGCTTGAACTCTGAATGGTGCTCTTCAAACTCTTCATAGTGCTCTTCAACTTTTTGGGAAATGCTTGGCTTTGTCTTTGCCAGGGCAGCCTCAAAGTGCTTTGACTCAATTGGAACAGGCTTCATCTTGTTCTCCTTCAAAGCAATCAGGGCAGCCTCCCTTATAAGGCCCTCAATGTCTGCACCGCTAAAGCCGGCTGTCTTTTTTGCAAGCAGGCCAAGGGAAACAGACTTTGCAATGTTTACATTCTTTGTGTGGACTTTAAAAATCAAAAGCCTGCCCTTCTCATCAGGGGCATCAATCTTAATCAGCTTGTCAATCCTGCCAGGCCTCAAAAGCCCCGGGTCCATTAAATCAGGCCTGTTTGTGGCAGCCATGAAAACAACATTCCTGTTCTGCTCTATGCCGTCAAGCTCTGTAAGGAGCTGGTTCACAACCCTTTCCGTAACATGGCTGTCCGAGCCTGCCCCCCTCCTGCCTGCAATTGAATCAATCTCGTCAAAGAAAACAATTGAGGGAGCAACCTGCCTTGCCCTCCTGAAAACCTTCCTAATGCCTTTTTCGCTGTTGTGGGCAAAAATCCCACCAAAGCCTGCAACAAAATTCTGGCCAGGCTCAACCGAAACATCATAAACAAAGCCGTCATAGGGCAACCCTTCAATTTTTTTAACCACATCCCAAAAAATGTCTGCTTCAACCAATTTCCACAAATCAGAATACTTCTGTCTGTTTAAGTCCACTAAGCAGAGGGCTTCCCTCACCTTGTTTTTTCCAACTGTTTTGTTTTGCGGGTAGCTTACAAACGCCTCATTTAGCAGACTCTCTATCTTCGGGCTAATTTGAAAAACATTGCTTCTTGCCCAAGCAACATTATTTATGTATTCTTGTATCATTAGGTTTCTTTTCTTGTCAATAAAACCAGCAGGGGCAAATCTCTTGAAATTCTCTGCTCCGAAAATTTGTATCCTATGGCTGATTGAACCACTCCACTCTTTCTTTAGATTGCAACTAGCAACAATGCCAAGTTTTAAAAGCAAAAACAGCAAATCATTGGCAAGCTGTTCGCTAACTGTTGTTGCTTCAATCATATAGCTCCTTCCATTGCCCCTGATATTCCCATCGCCAGTGAAATAGCCCCTTAGAAAAGCGTAAACCAGGGCATTTGGTGAAACAAGCAAATTGTGTGGTATTTTTTTATTAAATGCTCCAGAATCTAAGCCAAGTTCTTCAAAGACACAGGTTAGTGTTGTGTTATTTATTACAACCCCCCTATTACCTATTATCGAATAATTAAAACCCAGTTTATCAAGTAATTCCTTTGCCCTTTGCAGGACCTCCAAATTACAAATCGCCAGCCTTGGAACGCCATTATTAAAATCGCCTTCAGCAACCCACAAGCCAAGCAATTCAAAGAAATCCTCTGACAAAGGCAACAAAGCAGGCAGCTTGTTTCTGCCGCCTTTTCTGGAAATTTTCGCATTGGTTAAATCTGGTTTTATTTCTGCTTCATGCAAAAGCAGGCTAAAATTCTTTAAGCTCAAGGGCAGGCCTTTTTCCGCTATGTCATATAAATACTTCCGATTAAGGCCAGTTAAAGCACTCGCCTGCGTGCAGCCGATTTTCCTGATTAATTTGCCAACCTCCCCTGAGTTAATGAACAAGCCCGCGCTTTGCTTAAATAACTCGAATAAATTTAAATATTGCCCCATTAAAGAGATATTGGGAATTTTGGA
>JAFGDB010000049.1 GCA_016932355.1 Candidatus Iainarchaeum sp.
CGAGACAGGCCAGATTCCAAATGCGGTTGACCTTTGGGACAGGAGCAGAAAGAAGCAGGTGACCTTCGCAACCCTTGACAGCACTTTGTGGTATCTGCTTGGCCTGAAAGCCTATGCAAAAGCTTACAGGGACAGCAGCCTTTTCAAAAGGCACAAGGCAATGGCTGACAAAGCATTTTTCTGGCTTAAGTGCCAAGACTCCGGGGAAGATTCACTGCCAGAGCAGCTGCCAACCTCTGATTGGGAGGACTGCTTCCCGCACAAGTACGGGCACACAATAAGCACTATTGCACTTTACCATGCTTCACTCAATGCTTATGGCAAAGGAAAGCTTGCAAAGCAGGTGAAGGCAACTGCAACAGGCAAAAGCAAGTTTGACATAAACCTCTTTGATGAAAAGCTCGGCTACTTCCTGCCCTGGCAGTGGAAAAACCACGACGGCATAAGGGAGCAGGAAACGTGGTTTGATTCGCTGGGGAATGCAATTGCAATCTGTGGCGGGCTTGCCAGCAAAAAAATGTCTGGGAGAATTCTGCAGCACATTGAGGAAAAGGGAATCAACAAGCCCTTTCCTGTAAGGGCGCTTTACCCCCCAATTAAAAGGGGCAGCAGGGAATGGCAGCCCTATTTTGCAAATTGTTTAGCTGCAAGGCCAAACTGGTACATCAATGGCGGCATCTGGCCTTTTGTCGGCGGCTTCTATGTTGCTGCACTGGTAAAGGCAAGGCAGTTTGAAAAGGCAGAAGGGGAACTGGAGAAGCTTGCAATGGCAAACAGGCTTGGAGCCAGAAGCAAGTGGGATTTCTCTGAATGGGTGCACCCAACAAAGAGGCAAGCACTGGGAAGCGAGGACCAGGCCTGGAGCGCAGGCTCATACCTCATGGCATTCAGTGCTGTTTCAAAGAAGCGCTTTACCTTGTTTTAACGGAAACTGTTGCACGTTCCCTTCCGTTCAGGCCAAGCTTTTTTTCAATCAGGCTGTATGCCCTCTCAGATGTCTTCACATAATCAAAGTTTTCAACAACGTAGTCGCGGCCGTTTTCGCCCATCTTTTCCCTCAATTCATCATCTGAAAGCATTTTGTAGAGGTAATCAGCCAAATCGTCAACATCTGCCCTGATTCCGAAAGTTTTTGGCTCATCAAACTTTATCTTGTGCTTTTTCTTGAAGCCCTGCCATTTGTAAACCCATTCTTCCGCAAGCTTGACCTCTTCCCCGACCTTTGCAAGGAAGCCTGTCTTGCCGTGCAGCACCGTGTCTTTGATTCCCATGCTGTCAACGCCAAGAACCGGCCTTCCGCATGCCTGTGCCTCAACCTGAATCATTCCAAAGCCGTCAATCCTGCTTGGCGCAGCATAAACATCGCAGGCATTGAGCAGGCAGCACATAAAATCACGGGAAAGCGGCCCGTCCAAAAACCTTACCTTTCTCCTTATCCCCAATTCCTTCATCAGCTTTAGCTCGTCCTTGTAGTGGTAGTAGGGTGTCCTTGACTCCCAGCTTTTCCCTACATAAACCCAGTCAGGGAAATCCTTGTCAATTTTTCCAAGCGCTTTCAGGACCTCCTGGAAGCCCTTGCTTGTTGTGTCGCCACCGGCAGTCAAAATAATCTTCTGGCCTGGCTTTATCCTGAGCATTTTCTTAACCTGTTCAATTCTCACATCATTTTTTGGCAGGGGCCTCATTTCCTGCATGTCAATCCCAATTGGCATTACCTCAATGTTCCTGTTTGTAACGCCGTCCCTCTTGTAAGTGTGCTTCACCCAGTTGCTCGTAACCATAATCAGGGGCAGCTTGTTCAGGATGTCATGGTAGTTTGCAACCCAGCCGTCTGCGTTCAGCCATGGCACAGGAGTCATTCCATGGTGCAGCGGGTCCTGAATCAGCGTGGGCGTATCGCCCCAGTATCCAACGCCGATGACTACATCCGGCTTAAAGCTCTTGTAAAGCAATTCCTTTTCGGCAACGGCTTCCCTGTCACAGCAACGCGCTTCATGCTTGTTGTGCAGCAAGCCCTGGTACAGCATCTCGCCCTGGATGCTGACTCCGTCCAGCTCCATCGGAAATGGATACAGAACCAAACTTTTCATTTCACAAATCAACCACTTGAAAGCTTTCAACGCGCTGCGCGCTGCGTTGTTCAAAGCTCTCAATACTAAATTCATAGATTGAACTAATTAATAAAGTTTTCTTTCGCGTGATTTCCTCGCTTAACCGCATGTTCAGCTCTGCATTGCGCGTTGCAGGCTCGCAGTGAGTGCTGCGCTCATTCAACCTGTAGTTGAAGAAGAAGATCTTCTTGCACGCGAGCTCGCGCTCTTCAATCATTTCTTTCACTGCGCGGTGAACTTCCTTGTGCCTGTTGTGGTTGTATTCACCGTTTGAGCCATGCGTGAACACGTAATCAAACCAGCTGCCTGCCCTTGCCTCCTCAAGCATTGCCCGAACACGCCTCTTAACCTCTTCAATAGACTTGAGTTTCTTCTCAGGGTGCTCGTCTTCAAGGTCTGACATCGCGCACTTCGCTTTCAGCTTCCTGCAGGCCTTTCTAAATTTTGGAGCGCGGTCTTTATCGTCTGCCCTGCACAGGCTCAGAATAACCCACTTCCAGTTTGGGTGCGTTAAAATTGTTCCGCCGCACCAGATTGTCTCATCATCAGGGTGCGCAACCACAACAAGTGCCTTAACCATAGCAAAATACTGATTGCAAAAAATTAAATACTAATTCGTGCTATTAGAAACAGTTATGGCGGGAAAAAGGCAGCTCTTTTCAGTCGGCGACATTTGCGTGGACGTGCTGCAGGAAATTTCTTCCTCAATTGAATTTGGGGAGGAGCATTCCCTGAAACAGCTTAATTTCAGCATAGGTGGGAATGCGGCAAACTTCGCTGTAATCGCAGGAAAGCTCGGCTTGAAGCCCTTTCTTATAACTGCTGTTGGAAACGACTTTGCAACAGGCTTCCTTAAAAAGGAGCTTTCAAAAGCCAGTGTTTCATCTGCCTTAATCAAAAGCAGCAGGCTGAACGCCTTCAGCATAATCGCAGTGAACAAAAGAGGGCAGAGGGCAATCCAGTCAGTGAAGAACTGCCTGAGTGATATAACTTCAAAAAAAGTAGAGCGTCTGCTTCTGCCAAAAATTCATCAAGGGGACATTGTGTTCTTCGGCGGCTTTTACCATCTCCACAACCTGCGCAAGGGCTTCCTTTCCCTGTTAAAAAAAATAAAAAAGCGCAACGCAATTATCTGCTTTGACACCTGCTTTGACACAACAGACAGGTGGAACATCAATTCATTTCTTCCCTTCATTGATTATTTGTTTGTGAACGACATTGAGCTAAAGCACATCGCGCATGCCAAGAACATGAAAGAGCAGGTTAACACGCTCTTCAAGAAAGGAACACGCGTTGTTGCAGTGAAGCAGGAGGCAAAGGGTGCAACCCTTTTCATCAAGGGCCTTCCTCCAAAGCGCTTCCCCTCTGTTGCCAGTTCCGTAGTTGATACAACTGCTGCTGGGGATGCATTCAACGCAGGCTTTGCCTTTGGCCTGCTTAACAATTGCTCTTTGGGCAATTGCATGCGCGCAGCAAACTTCACTGCGGCAAAGAAGATCCAGCACCACAGCCTTGCCGCGCCGAGCGTTAACGCGCTCACCCACTTCATTGCAATCAACAACAGGCCAGAGCTCATTGTTGAAAAAAATTACGATGAGATGAGCAAACGCCCTGTGCAAATCGTGATTCAAACCCTGCACCACAATCCAGATGCTTGCTTTGCCCTGCCAACAGGCGCAACACCAAAGGAAATGTACAGGCTGCTTGTTTCCGCTTACAAAAGCGGAAAGGTGTCCTTCTCCAAAGCCCGCTTTTTTGCAATTGACGAATACGTTGGCTTGCAGCAGAATGATGAAAGCAGCTTTTCCTTCTTCCTGAGGCAGAATTTTTTCTCAAAAGTTAATGCAAAAAAGAAAAACACCTTCCTCCTCAACGGTTCTGCCACAAATTTGAGGGCAGTGTGCGCAAGGCATGAGGCAGCGATTCGCAAAAATGGCATTGACTTGTGCATTTTGGGCATTGCGCCAAATGGCCACATTGGCTTTAACGAGCCAGGCTCCTGCCCTTACAGCGTTACAAGAACCGTTGCCCTCAGGCCTGCTACAAGAAAGAAGAATGCAAAGTATTTTCCTGGGGGAAAAGTGCCACACAAGGCCCTTACCATTGGATTACGTACTATGAGGGAGAACAGCGCGCAGATAATGCTGCTTGCTTCCGGAAAGAGCAAGGCAAAAGCAGTTTCAGCTTCCCTCCACAGCAAGGATTTTTTGAAATGGCCTGCTGTTTCTTTAAGGCCGCACAAGAACTTTTTGTTTGTGGTGGATAAGGCAGCTGCTACAAAATAACCTTTCTTTTTAATTCTTATCGCATCCCTACTTTTTCTATGTTTTACCTTGTTGGAATTGGCCTGAAGCCAGAGCATCTTACCCTGGAAGCAAAGAAGGCAATTGGCATGTGCAGCCGCGTTTTTCTTGATACTTATACCTCAGCATACTGCGAAGGCTCTCTAAATGATTTGAGGAAAGAGCTTGGAAAGGAAGTAATTGAGCTTGATAGAAAAGGAATTGAAGAGGGCTTCTCCCTGCTATTGAAGGAAGCAAAGAAAAGCAATGAGAGCATTGCGCTGCTTGTTTTTGGAAATGCTTTGAGCGCTACAACGCACGTGCAGTTGCTTTTGGATGCAAGGGAACAGGGAATTGAAGCAGAGGTTGTTGCAGGAATTTCCATTTACAACTTTCTTGGGGCAGTTGGCCTTGACCAGTACAGGTTTGGAAGGACATGCACAATTGTTGCACCAAAGGAGAATTACGAGCCTGAATCCTTCTATGGCATTATTGAAAGGAATTTTGAGAACAAGCAGCATTCCTTGTGCCTGCTTGACATTGAGGCAGAGAAAGGCAAGATGATGACAGTAAGCGAAGCTCTTGGAATTTTGAAGAAAATTGAGAAGAAAAAGGGCAAGGGCATTCTTGAAAGGGCAACCCTTATTGGATTGTTTGCTCTTGGCAGCAAAAAGCAGATGGTGAAGGTGGCTGACTTAACAGCCTTGCAGAGAAGCAGCTTTGCCTTGTTTCCCCAATCTCTTGTGATTGCTGCTCCCTTAACGGAGATGGAGAAAGAGGCTTTGGGTGCTTTGCATGGGTAAGAAAAAGCAAATGTAAACTGTAACTTACAAATAAGTTAAGGATTACTTTTATAAATTGTTTGTTGCTTTATTTATTTCATGAGCGAAGTTGAGGTAATAACCGTTAGCGAAAAGGGCCAGATTGTTCTGCCGAAGAAGGTAAGAAGCGAGATGCGGGTCGGCAAAGGCAGCAAGCTGCTTTTAATTGAGAAACAGGGTAAAGTAACTCTGACTAAAGTTGATAACCTGCTTAAAGGCAACCTTTTTACCATGCTTGCTTCAGAAAAGGCTTTGGCGAAAGATTGGCTTTCAGACGAAGAGGAAGAAGCATGGAAAAATTTATGAAGGGAGACATTGTAGTAATCCCTTTTCCGTTTAGTGACTTAAGCAGGGCGAAAAGAAGGCCTGCCATGGTTTTAACCTGTTTGCTTGGAGCCGATTTAATCCTTTGCCAGATAACAAGCAAAGATACGAGAGACAATTATTCTATTCGACTTTCTGAAGAGGAATTCAAAGCAGGCTCATTGAAACAAGAAAGCAATGTTAGGCCGAACAAAATCTTTACAGCAGACAGGTCAATCATTGAATATAAAATCGGCTCATTAAAGGAAACAAAAACAAAGGTCATTGTTGAAAAAGTCTGTTCAATAATCAAGAGGTGATTCAATGGCAAATGAAGAACTTGCTGAGCGAGTTAAGAGATACAGAAAGCTTACTGAGCAGGCCCTGAAAAAGGTTTCAGTTAAAGGTGGCCTTTCAGGGAAAGAGCAACGCATTGTAAATGATTTCCTGGATATGGCTCACAATTATTTAAGTGACGGAAAGCACTTTGAGGGAGAAGGCAAATTAGAATTGGCGCTTGCAGCCTATTCCTATGCCCACGCCTGGCTTGATGCAGGCGTAAGGGCTGGATTCCTGGATGGGAAGCAGGATGACAGGCTTTTTGCTCTGCCCTAGAAACTTTTATTAACTTCAAGCTCCTTTTATTTAGCGTTATGGGCCTGTATGATAGCGCTAAGGGCTTGAACCTGAATTTCAAGTTTGCCTTTTCCTGGAAAAAGGCAAAGTACCCTGTTCTGGGAATTGCAGCTGCAATAATTGCAATTGCACTTGTTTTTCTCGTGGTTTTGCCTGCGCTGCAACCAAAGCCCATTGAGGCAGTGCTGAACCCAAACCCGCTTGACCTTGCAAGGGAGCGCAACAGCTTCCTCACAGTAAAGCTGAACAATGTTACAGGCGAAACGGCAAGGAACATTGTTGTGGAGGTTGAGACAGAGGCCTCAGATGCAATAACCATCTTCCCAAAGAGCAAGACAATTTCAACGCTGGGGAAGGGCGAAACAAGGGTTTTGGAGGATGCGTTTGTTGTAAGCCCAAACCCTGCCTCACAGGCCTACACCGGAACCTACATTATCACGATTAAAACAAGCATAAACGGCCTTGATGCAGAGAAGCAGGTTTCACTTGAACTAAAGGCTGTTTGAATCCAATAATGCAAAGCCCGCTACTTTATTGAAAATCCCTTGTGCTTTTTCCTTGCCTTGCCCCATTCAATGTTGGCGTATGAAACATAGCCTGACATTGGGCCCAGGCGAAGCCACTGGCACATTTTCTCCAGGCCCTCCTTGCTGCCCTGTGCAAGCACTTCAACCCTGCCGTCAACCAAATTGCGGACAAAGCCCTTCAAACCCAGTGTTTTTGCATGCTGCTGCGTGTAATAGCGGAAGTTAACGCCCTGGACATGGCCTGAGACAAAAGCGTGGATTTCAAGCATATGAATAATTAAATGAATTATCGGTTTTTAACTTTTTGGGTTTTCCGGGCGCTGGTTTTTAACTTTTTTCCGTGCTTTTGGCCAAGCCTTGGAGTTGCTGGTTTTTAACTTTTTCCCTCTTTCTCTATACTGAAGGAATCCAGATGGCTTTGCTTGAAATAAGGCTGCATGGAAGGGGCGGCCAGGGCGCTGTAACAAGCAGCCAGGTGCTTGCAATTGCAGCTTTCAAGGACGGCAAATACAGCCAGGCCTTTCCAAACTTTGGCGTGGAGAGGACAGGCGCGCCTGTTGAGAGCTATGTGAGGATTGATGAAAAGCCCGTAACTTTGAGGCAGCACGTGTATGACCCTGACTGCATAATTGTGCTTGACAGCTCGCTTATTGATGCAGTTGACGTAACAAAGGGCCTGCAGAAGAATGGCATGGTTATAGTTAACACTGACAAAAGCGCAAACGATTTGAAAAAGCTCAAGGGCTTCAAGGTTTACACAATCAATATAACAAAGATTGCCTTGGATGTAATTGGAAAGCCTTTTGTGAACATTGCAGCGCTTGGAGCGTTCTGCGCGCTTTCAAGGCAGGTTTCATTAAAGGCATTGGACAGGGCAATTGATGAGCTGTTTGCTTCAAGGGGCAAGGCAGCAATTGCTGAACTGAACAAGAAGGCTGCAAAAGCCGTTTATGAGGCAGCCAAGTGATTTTTTAATTGGAAAAAAACATGGGCAAAAAAGGTGTGTAAGAGTGGCAGAAAAGAAAAAGAAATTCGAACAGGGCGCTGTGGTAACAGAGCCTGGCAGCAGCAGGAAATGCAAGACAGGCGATTGGCGCACGTTCAGGCCTGTAATTGACCAAGGCAAGTGCATCAAGTGCTACCAGTGCTGGCAGGTCTGCCCTGATGCAGCAATAAGGGTTGATGAAAAAACAGGTGTGGTTTCCATTGATTACGATTACTGCAAGGGCTGCCTTATATGTGTTAAGCAGTGCCCTGTAAAGGCAATTGCCAAAGAGGTTGAGAATAAGTGAAACGGGTGCTTGAGGAAGTTGAATGTTAAAAAGGTGTTGAAAAGAAATGGTGTTTGCGGCTGCTGCTGGAAAAAAGAGGTTGTGAGTGAATGAAAAAAGTAATTGAAGCATCGGATGCCGTTGCAGAGGCAGTCAAATTGTGCAGGGTTGAGGTCTGCCCAATGTATCCAATTACCCCATCAACCCACATCCCTGAGAGAATTTCTGAGTTTGTTGCAAACGGCGAGATGAATGCCCAAATAATTGACGTTGAGTCAGAGCACTCTGCTGCATCTGCCTTCATTGGGGTGGTTGCCTCTGGTTCAAGGGCCTTTACTGCAACCTCAAGCCAGGGCCTTGCCCTCATGTATGAGATTCTTCCAATCATAAGCGGAATGCGACTTCCAGGCGTTATGGCTGTTGCAAACCGCGCTTTGTCCGCTCCCATAAACATCTGGAATGACCACAGCGATGCGGTTTCAGCAAGGGACCAGGGCTGGATTCAATTGTATGCTGAGAGCAGCCAGGAATCCCTTGATTCAATCATCCAGGGCTATAAGATAAGCGAGAACAAGAATGTTTTCATGCCATTGATGGTGTGCTTTGACGGATTCTCTTTAACGCATGTGTTTGAGCCTGTTGACATTCCAGAGCAGAAAAAGGTTGATTCCTTTCTGCCAAAATTCAAGCCATTGCACTGGCTTGATGTGAAAAAGCCAATGAGCTTTGGGCCAATCGGCTTTCCTGACAGCTTCATGCACTTCAAGAGGCAGCAGCAGGAAGCCATGGAGAATTCAATTAATGTAATCAAAAAGGCAAACTCTGCCTTTAAGAAATCCTTTGGCCGTTCTTACGGTTCAGGGCTGCTTGACCTCTACAGGATGCAGGATGCTGAGTATGCAGTTGTTGCAATGGGCACAGCCTGCGGAACAGCCAGGGTTGCAATTGACGTCCTGAGGAAGAAGGGCAAGAAGGTTGGCCTGGCAAGGGTGCGTTCTCTGAGGCCTTTCCCTGAGAAGGAGCTTCAGTCCGCAATAAAGGGCATTAGGGCAGTTGCGGTCATTGACAGGCATATTTCTTTGGGGCAGGAAGGCCCTTTGTTCACAGATGTAAGGAATGCAATCTATTGCAATGACATTCCAATCAACAGCTATATCGCAGGCCTTGGGGGCCGCGACATTACAGTAAAGCACTTTGAAAAGGTTTTCACTGACCTTGAAAAGGGAAAGCAAAAGGGAGAGTGGCTGTTTTGACTGAGAGAATGCTCAAGGGCCTCCCATACGCTGAATACTTCCAGTCAGGGCACAGGGCGTGCGCTGGCTGCGGTGAAGCCCTGATGGTAAGGCACATTGCAAAGGCTGCCGGCCCAAATTCAATTGCAGTGATGTCAACAGGCTGCATGGAGGTTGTTTCAACCCCCTATCCGGAAACAGCATGGGAAATCCCCTGGATTCACGGTGCCTTTGAGAACAATTCAGCCATCGCATCTGGGATAGACGCTGCCCTGAAAGCCCAGGGCAAGAGAGAGGGCATTAACCTGCTTGTCTTTGGCGGTGATGGAGCTTCATTTGACATTGGCTTCGGCGCTTTAAGCGGCGCTCTTGAAAGGGGGCACAAGTTTACCTACATTGCAACAGATAATGAGGCCTACATGAACTGCCTCGCGCTTGACTCTTTGATAATGACAAAACAGGGGTTGAAAAAAATCATTGATATTGAAGTAGGCGACTTGGTCTACGCTTTTAATCAAGAGAAGCAAAAGCTTGTTCTAAAGAAGTGCACTGGTGTTTTTGACAATGGGGAGAAAATCGTCTTTGAAATAAATACTGATTCGCAAACAATAAAGGCTACTGGAAACCACCCATTACTTGTTCTTAAGAGAAACGGAAGGGGGAAGCAAAATCAATTA
>JAFGDB010000050.1 GCA_016932355.1 Candidatus Iainarchaeum sp.
GCAATGAGCAAAGGAACTTCAAGCTGCTTTTTGGCTGCAGAAACCATTTCAGCTGGGCAGGGGGAAGGCGCTCCGCCTCCGCTCTCCAAAATAATGAGCTTGCTTCCCATATACTGGCCTGCAAGCGCAGTGGCAGCAGCAAGGTATGGCTTGTTTCTGGGGATTAGCTGGGCGCGGCCCATCCAGCCAGCTGCCTCGCCTGGCTCAACAATGATGTAGGATGTAGGGATTACTTCAAGGCCAAGCTGCTTTACAGGAAAGCTTGAGCCAATTTGCGCGCCGGTAATCCAGTAGGGTTCAGTGCTGTTCAGCATTGACATGAAGTATATTGCGTCAGCGTGCTTTGAAAGCGTGTTAATGTTTCCTGGAAAAATTATTCTTGGGAGAGAAGAATTCTTCTTGATTTCCTTCAAAGACTCGTTAAGGGCTTTTCCTTGGGCTCCAACAGAGCCACCAACAGCAAAGGCATCAAGGCCGTTCTCCTCAGCAATCTTTGCTATGTCCCCGCACATTCCAGGCTCGTAGTTTGGAGGGTCAAGCTGCATAAAAGTAAGGCCGCCCTCCGCCTTTATCTTTTCAAGGATTTGCTTGTATACTTTTCCTTCCTGCATTTTGGTTCACCTGTTCTGGTTCAATAATATGCTTGTTGTTGGTTAAGCTATAAAAAGGCGCTTGTTTTTGCGGCCTTGAGCATTGATTTAAGGTTTTTTCTGTTATCCGCAAGGCCTTCCAAAATAGGGCCGTGCCCTGGGAGAAGCATTTTGAATGGGAGTTTTTCAAGCAATTCAAGGCTCTTTACAAGGGCTGTTCTGCTTCCTGTTGGCAGGTCTGCCCTGCCAAAGCCATTTTTGAATAAGGTGTCCCCGGAAAAGAGCAGCCCTTGGTTTTCCTCAAAAAAGCACAGGCTCCCTTGGGTGTGGCCTGGCGTATGAATTACTTTGAGTTTAATTGCCCCTAAATCAATTACCTGGCTGTTGGAAAGAAATTCTGTTATTTTCGGGAAGGCAAGGCCCGGGAAGAAATTGGCGCAGGTTATGCTGCTGTCCTTGTTGTTTACTGCTTTGGCATCTGCCTTGTGCATTGCGGTTCTTGCGTTTGAAAACAGGGTTGTGCAGCCAATATGGTCTGCATGGCAATGGGTGTGAAGGATTAGGGAGACGTCACTTGGGGAAAGGCCCTGCCCTGAAAGCATTGAAAGGACATTGCTTGTGTTGGAGGCAGCGCTTGAATCAATTAATGCAATTTCCTCGCTGCCCTTGACCAGGAAAACATTGCTGCCGTTCCCTTCGGAAATAAATCCGGAAATGTTTTGGGAAATTTTCTCCAGCATTTGAATAAAATTAAGGGGGAAAAGTAAAAAAAGAGGATTGTCTTATACATAACAGGGGCGTGTTTGGATTCAGGATTTAGCAATAGAAGCCAGAGATTGGTTGGGGGTTGGTTAAAAATCATTTCTGTGCACATTGCAATAGGGGTCTCTTTTTGCAGGAAAGCAGGCAGGAGCTTATTGAGAAGATTGCACAGGGCAGTGGAAAAAGCCAGAGCGAGGTCAAAGAGCTTGTTGAGAAGAAGAAGGAGAAGTTCACAGGGCTTTTGACTGAGGACGGCGCTGCCTTCATGGTTGCAAAGGAGCTTGGCATTGAACTTGGCGAAGCCAGCCCTGTAAAGGGGAAAATCTCCAAACTGGAGGACGGCCAGCAGAACCTTGATTTGCTTGTAAGGGTAATGCACGTTTTCTCCCCAAAGCAGTTTGAGAAGAACGGGAAAAAGGGCAAGCTCTGTTCCCTGATTGTTGCAGATGACACAGGGGAAACAAGGCTTACCCTCTGGCACAGGGATGTTGAGAAAATGCGCGAAACAGGGGTTGAAAAGGGCTCTGTTCTGCTCCTCAGGAACTGCTATGTGAAAACATTTAATGAAAAGCCCCAGCTTAATTTGTCCTACAATGGCAGCATGGCGGTTAACCCAAAGGGCGCTGACTGGAGCTGCCTGCCTAAGGCAGAGAGAAAAGAGTGCAGCCTTTCAGAATTGAGGCCTGACATGGTTGACATTTCCGCTGTTGCAAGGGTCCTGCGCCTGTTCCCAGCAACCGATTTTGAAAAGCAGGATAGGAAGGGCAAGGTAATGAACTTTCTTATAGCGGATGAAACTGCAACTATTAGGGCAACAGCCTGGAATGATCTGGTGGAAGCCGCAGAAAAGCTGCATGAGAATGACTTGATTAAAGTGGAGGGCGCTTACACAAAGGGAGGGATGCAGGGCATTGAACTGCACCTGGGATGGCGTTCAAGAATCATCCAAAACCCGAAATTGGGAAAAGAGCTGCCCAGCGCAATGCAACTGCTCAACGAGAAAACCGAAACAAGGAAGGTGAGGGAGCTTAATCCAGAGCTTGGAATAGTTGCAGTGCAGGGGGCAATTGTTGTAGTGAACCCAGGGCAGCTCCGCTACAGCGTTTGCGGCACATGCGGGGGCAAAATCCAGAGGCTTGACCAAGGAGTGGTTTGCGGAAAGTGCGGCGAGGTAAAGGAGCAGGACATAAGGGCAGTTGTTTCAGTGAGAATTGATGACGGGTCAGCGCAAATAAATGCAGTTGCTTACGGTGAAACCGCGGAAAAGCTCCTCGGCTTTGGAAAGCAGGAGCTGCAGGAAAGGCTTGGGAAAATGCAGGCAGAGGAGATAATTGGGGAGCTGCAGGAAAGGCTTGCCGGCAAAAAAATTAAGGCAATCGGCAGGGCAAGGGAAAACGCTTACAGCAACGAAATGCAGTTTGCAGTAAGGAATTTTGAGTTTGGGTAAATGCGAGCGAAGCGAGCACAGACCATTCAGCCCAAGCTGAATGGGCTCAATCCACACTCGGGATTTGCCGAGTAGCGGAACAGTGCTCTTTCCACATGTTTAAAAAGGACTTTACTGCAAGAATTTAACAGAAGCGGGCATGATCAAGGGAGCAGCCAACCCCAAAGGCTGTTGTCAAAAACCATGGCCTGTAGGAGGAATTCAAATGGGAAAAGACATTAAGACAATTCAGGACTTGCCTGGCATTGGTCAGCAGGCATCCGAGAAACTGATTGCTGCAGGATACAAAACACTTGAAGCAATGGCTGTAGCCTCTCCAATGGAACTGATTGAAATAGCAGGCTTGGGGCAGGCAACAGCTGACAAAGCAATTAAGGCAGCAAGGGACGCCCTTGAAATGGGGTTTGAAACAGCGGAACAGCTTGCAAAAAAAAGAGAGCTTGTTGGCAGGATAACAACTGGAAGCAAGGAATTTGATGCATTAATTGGAGGCGGTGTTGAAACGCAGAGCATAACAGAATGCTATGGGAAGTACGCAAGCGGGAAAACACAGGTTTGCTTTCAAGTAGCAGTAACAGTGCAATTGCCAAAGGACAAGGGAGGCCTTGCAGGAAACTGCTTGTGGATTGACTCTGAAAACAGCTTTAGGTCGGAAAGAATTATTCAAATTGCCAAAGCAATGGCATTGGACCCTGTAAAAGTAATGAAAAACATATTTGTTGCCCGCGCCTACAATGCAGACCACCAAATGCTGTTAGCAGATAAAGCCGCTGAAATGCTGAAAGACAAAAACATCAAAATAGTAATAGTTGATTCCCTAATGGCCCAGTTCAGGGCAGAGTACATTGGAA
>JAFGDB010000051.1 GCA_016932355.1 Candidatus Iainarchaeum sp.
AATCTTTTCCCTGAAAAAGCCAATCCTCGGCCTTTGCTACGGCCAGCAGCTCATGGCCCACCAGCTTGGAGGCAGGGTTGAAAAGGGAAATGTGAGGGAATACGGCCTTGCAGAACTGCACATAAAAAACCATGAAAAGCTCTTTGACGGCCTGCCCAAAAGGGAAACAGTGTGGATGAGCCACGGCGACAAGGTTTCCCAATTGCCTGAGGGCTTTGAAACAATTGGCTCAACCCCAGACTGCGAAAATGCAGCCTTTGCAGACTTTTCAAGGAACTACTTTGGGCTTCAGTTCCACCCTGAGGTAACGCACACTACCAATGGTTTGGAGATTCTGAAAAACTTCGCTTTCAATGTGTGCAATTGCAGGCCTGACTGGACAATTGAAAACTTTCTGCAGCAAAAGGTTGAAGAAATCAAAAAGCAAACAGGCAATAAAAAAGTTTTCCTTCTCGCATCTGGCGGCGTTGACAGCACAGTGGCTTTAGCGCTCCTGAACAAGGCTTTGCCCAGGGAAAGCGTTTACGCAATGCACGTGGACACAGGATTCATGCGCAAGAGCGAAACAAGGGAAGTGGAGCAGGCGCTGCGCGAACTTAATTTCTCTGAACTGCATGTTGTTAATGCATCTGAAGAATTTTTTGAAAAGCTCAAGGGCACAATTGAGCCTGAGAAAAAGCGCGAGATTGTCGGGCAGGCCTTTATTGAGGTGCAGAACAAAGAGCTTGAAAAGCTTAATTTAAACCCTGATGAATGGCTTCTCGGGCAGGGCACAATCTACCCTGACACAATTGAAACCGCGGGCACAAAGCACGCTGCAAAAATCAAGACCCACCACAACAGGGTTGAGAGCATTAAGCAGCTGATTGAGGAAGGCAGGGTGATTGAGCCAATTGCGGAACTTTACAAGGATGAGGTGCGCGAATTAGGGAAGGAGCTTGGCCTGGCCTCACATTTAGTTGAAAGGCAGCCTTTTCCAGGGCCTGGCCTCGCAATCAGGTGCCTCTGCAGCAATGGAAAGGCTGAAAGCCAGCAGGAGCTTGGGGAAAGCGCAAGGCAGGCATCTGAAAAATTCGGCTTTAACGCAACAGTGCTGCCTGTAAAGAGCGTTGGAGTGCAAGGGGATGCAAGAACCTACGCCAGCACTGTGCTTTTGCAGGGCAGAACAGATTGGAAAAAGGCAGGCGAGTGCAGCACGGCGATTACAAACTCCCTTTCGGAAGTGAACAGGGTTGTTCTCTCCATTGCCCCTGAAAAAATCTCTTCAATCAGGCTTGTGAAAGCTTCCCTGACAAGGCAGAGGATAGCCCTTCTGCAGGAGGCAGACAACATTACCACAGGCATTGTTGAAAGCCACGGCCTTATGGCAAGGATATGGCAGTTTCCTGTAGTAATGCTTCCTTTGGAAGTGAACGGACATGGGGAGGCAATTGTGCTGAGGCCAATTGAAAGCAGGGAGGCAATGACAGCGCGCTTCTTTGAAATGCCCCATCCTGTTTTGAAGGAAATTTCAGAAAACCTGATGCAGCTTGAAGGCATTGGAGCTGTCTTCTACGATGTAACCCACAAGCCGCCTGCAACCATTGAGTGGGAGTAATGCAGCAGGCAAACCCAACCGCAACAATTCAGCTAAAGCCTTCAACCACGGCCCTGATTGCGTTGGCCTCTTTGTCCACTTCCTGGTTTGGCAATGCAACCCAGCCAAGCGCTTCATCAAAGTAATATGCCTTCAGCTCTTCCTCGCTTATTGCTGTGCCGTCAACAATGCCGTCATTGTTACTATCGCTGTAGAAGAAGGTCAGCGCAGCTGTAAATGAGCCTGAATCAAGGTCGGGGCTTATGACCTCAAAATACCTGCCAAGATTTGAAAAGCCCGCTGATTCAGGAGGAACGCCTTCAACCTCCATAATCTCCGCTCCTGACATGCTTGATTCAGAAATTTCATACAGCTTTCCATCCTGCGTGGCAATCCAGCTTCCATCCCCTGTTTCAATTACCCAATACGGCTTGAATGGGCTGTCACTGTATTCCCCAAATTCCCATGCAAGGCTTGCTTCAGTATTTCCAGCCAAGCCAAACTCAAGGGAAAGGCCCTCTGTTGGCTCTGGGCTAAGGCTTTCAGAGGCAAGCGCAATTGCTGAATCACTGCTAACCTGCGGAAACTCTTCAGGAACGCTAAGCCAGCTGGCCTGCCTGAAGTGGCCATCCTCGGCATCAAGCATTATGACACCGGTTGTAAGGCTGCTCCTTTCAAACGGAACAAGGTAGTAATCCTGCCCCATGCCCAAATCCTGAACAAGCAGGGGCTCTGACATCTCTGCCTGTTCAAATGCTGAAACAGCCTTCTGGTCGTAAGCCAGTGAAACAGGCACAAGGTCAGTCCAGCCCTGCTTCTCATTTCCTGAAGTGGAAATTTCAGGCGCTGCCCCAATTACCCCATCTGGGATGGCTTTAATTGCAGGCTCTTCCGCAGATTCAATTCCGACAAATTCAAGGTTTGCCACATCAGGCTCTGCCTCAGCAATCTTAACGCTGGCGCTTTTCATAATATCTATGCCTTCCAAAGAGCCATCTGGAGGCAGGGCAGGCGGTTCTGAAATCACAACATACTTGTTGCAGTACATGTCAGGGCTTTCCACAGGCCTGAAATAGGTTGACCTTGCATCATCAGCAGTAACGTAAACATGCTGCCCTACTCCATTGTCTGCCGGGTCAGTTATCCAAAACCCATAAATAGTTACAGGTACTGTTTCCCATGGGTTTTCCAATGGATCAGGCACCGGACTTGCGTCTGCCACAAACCCGTTTACAACAGCCCAGTGGCCATAGCTACCATAGAGCGGTATTATGGAGGGCGTGTTTGGCCTTTCAACAAGCTCACCATCAAGCCACCATGCCTGCTTTCTTACAGGGTAAAGAATCCACTTTGCAATCTCAAGCATGTAGTTGTTCAAGGCATTTTCATCAGCGTATGAAAAGGATTCCACTGAAAAGTTGTAGCCCTGGTAGGGGTTGCCGTCAGGCAGTGAATCATATTCATCAAATTGGTCATTGACAATCAGGTCATATGGGTCAAAATGCCCAAGGCCTGCGTCAATTGCAGCAGGATCTAGCTCAAGCGAGCCTTCGTTTGCAGGCAGCAGGTAGTCGCGTGCATAAAGGTCAAGGTCGTACTGTGTTTTTGTCGGATAGCCAACGCTTTCCCTGATATAGCCTGTCACCATCTTAATGCTTGCAGCACCGCTTAGGAAGCTCGCCTCCTTTATATAGACAGGAACATCAGCCAGGTGCAGTGAAAAGCCCGGCCAGGTGATTTCAAAAAATTCATCACTTGTATCGCTTGCAACATTCACTTCATCTGCTGCCTGCACCGTGATATTAAAGTCATTGCCCACTAACCCGGGCACAACCCAATTAAAAGAGCATTCGGTTAAATCAGAAAAATCATAGTCTTCGCACTCAATAATTGGCGAATCAGTGCTTGTATGGTCAAGCACCTCTACGCTGTCTGTAATCTCAAATACCCTGATATTGTCCCAGCTGACCTCTGCACCGCTCCTGTTCATTTCAAGCCTGACTGCATCCACAGGAAGCCTGCTGTATATTTTAGGGGTTTTGTGGGATTCAAGCAAAAACCCGTTTTCATCATAAAGGTAGTATTCAATATAGCCAACCCATTCATTGTACCTTATCCTAAAAGTATACCACTTATTGTCTTCGGGCAGTGTGTCAAGCGGCAGGAGCTTTGGGCCTACCGGGTTGTCCCTGCACAGGTACTTGAAATAGCCCTCGTGCATGTCAAGCTCCCCAAAAACAAGGGAGCCGTCTCCCCTGAGCTGAAGGGCACCGCCCAAATCATCTGAAGCATTATTGGTTTTTATGGATGCAAAAACATCAACATAAGGGGTGAAAATAGGGGTGTATATTCTGCTGTAGCCTTCGCCATCGCCCTCAAACCTCAGGCCATATTCCCCGTCCTTTGCAGCGCTCCTCATGATTGTAATCGGGCCGCCTGCCTGGCTTTCAACAACCCATTCAGGGTTTTCATAAAAATTGCCGTCCTCAAAATCATCTTCAAAGAGAAGCTTTGCTGCCTTGTTCAGGTTGATGTCAACAGTAAGCTGGTTGTCGTCAGGGTCCTCCACATAAAAATTGATTTCCACCTCTTGGCCAAAGTAAAATTTTTCAACCTCGTTCGGGCTCAGCACATGCACTGTTGGAGCCTGGTTTGGCTGCAGCCTGAAATTCATAATGCCGCTTGAAGCACTGTTGCCATTGCTGTCCTCTGCCTCCACTTCCCAAAAGTAATCTCCGTAGGCAAGCCCGCAGAATTCCCTGATTTCAGCATGCTCCATTCCATAGCGCCTGAAGGAAAAGGCATCAATATAGCCCTGCCAGCCCTTGTGCTGGTTCCCGTCATCAGAATCAACCCTGTCCCCAATCCTGAATTCGCTGTCAGGCTCCAGCTTTTCCGAAGTTGGCATTGTCCTAATGCCGTCAAGCTCGCAGTCAAGGTAAAATTCGATTATAGGGCCATACCTTACAAGCGCAATATGGTGCCATTCCCCCAAG
>JAFGDB010000052.1 GCA_016932355.1 Candidatus Iainarchaeum sp.
ATTGAAAAGAAAAACCTCACCCTGGAAAACAGCAAGTGATGTGGAAAGGCTGACTGTGTCCGAAAGAAAAATTGGTGGAGGGGGATTTGGGTGTGTTTTCCCGGGAAGGCTCAAATTGTTTGGCCTGCATGGGCAAAGGGTTGCTGTAAAGAGATTTCTTGACAATTTGACAGACGCAGAAGCAAGGGAATACCAAAACGGAATAAACGCCCTAAAGAATGCCGGAGTTCCGCTTCCGAAAATGGGAATGTACAAGCAGGAAGGGGGGTGGGTGCTTATTTCAGAGGCTTTTTTAAGAAAGGGCATTTCAGGAAAGCTGAAATCAAAGCTAAGGCGCACCCGCCATGTAAACGAAGCAAACCTCAAAACCAGGGCTGGAATTTTTGCAAGAATTATAAATGCCGGTTACTGGCCGCCGCGTGACTTGTTAGGGTTGATAACAATGGCAGACAAAAGCGAGAGGTCAATACCATTTGATTTGGACAATGTTATATCAAACAGAAGGGAGCCAACCAACAGAAAAATAGAAAATTCTGTCAAGAACATTTCAAGGTGGAGCGAGAACAAAAAAGCGTGTAAAAGCGCAGTTCAAGTTTTTATTGAAGAACTCAACCCAGAACACAGGCAGCTTGCAACGCAAATTGCAGGAAAACTTAGACTGCTATAAAACAGTTGCAGGAAAATCAGGAAAAAGAGTTGCCTTAAAAAAACAGTTGCAGGAAAGCATCAATGCACCCAGCCTTACAGCACAGTTGCAGCCAAACCAATTAAAGCCAATGCAACGCCGATAAAGCCCTCTCCGGCAATTGCCCCTGCTGCCAAAAGCCTTCCCTTCTCCGTGTAGCCTTTCCTGTCAGCAGCAAAGCGCAAAAGGCCTCCAACGAACAATGGAAAGCTCAAAGTGATTGGAACATAGACCCCAATGCCAAAGGCAACAACGGCAATTGCACTTTTGAAAAAGTTAAGCGCAAGGGCAGCAAGAACGCCGATTGCAATGCCTATTGCAAGCATTTCGGAAAGGGATTCCGCACCCACAACGGCTGAAAGCGCAACCGCCTGCGGTGCAGGCAAATCAGCAGAGCCAAATGTGTATGCATTGTTCAATGCAAATAGCACAAAGCCCATTGCAAGCGATGCAGCAAGAACGCCGACAATCTGGGCATAGAGCTGCTGCCTTGGGTCTGTTCCAAGGATAAAGCCAGCCTTGAGGTCCTGCATCAGGTCACCGGCAACTCCTGCAGAAATGCAGACAACGGCTGCAAGAAGCACAAGCAGCACAGCATTGAACCCAAAGAGAATTTTTGCCGCAATGAGCACAATCATTGCAAAAAGCTCCATTGGGTCAACGTTCATTTCACCAGTAACGCGCGCACCCACATAGGCCATTACAAACGCCCCGGCAATTGCAAGCACTGAAACAATTACATTGAGCTGCAGAACTGCGGTAAGCAGCGCAGCCATGAATATTAAGGCAAGGCCGAAAAGCCTTGCGCTGTTCTTTCCAATCTCGCTGTAGTCAGCTGCAATGCTTTTAAGCCGCGGCAAAGCCTTTAGCGCAAAGTAGGCTATTGCAGCGCCAATTACAATGCCAATCCCCAGGGGCGAGGCAATGGCTGCAGCAGCCTCAGCCTTTGAGGCAAATGCATTGGTCATTATAAGGTAAGGGATTAGAATGAAATTGCTTAGGGCCGCACCCAAAAACCATATTCCGGTAAACCTTGGGCCAATCAGGTAGCCCCCTGAGAAAGGAATTAAAGAAACGCTGCTTCCCAAGGAGAAAAGCCTTGAAAAAGTGCCCTTAATTGAGTCAATGCTCAAAAGGCCTGGGAGGACTGCAAAGTGGTCGCGCAAGAGGGAAAAGGCTGCGCCAACGCCAACCATTGCAAATACCGCCTTGGCTTTACTGCCCCCTTCATCGCCCGCCTCAATTATTGCTGCTGTTGCAGTGCCGTCAGGGTAGGGCAATTTTTCCCTTTCAATCATTTCCCTGCGGAGTGGGATTGAGAAAATTATTCCAGTAAGCCCGCCTACAACTGAAACAAAAAATATTTCCGAGAGGCTGACCTCAAGGCCAAGAAGCCAGATTGCAGGAATCGTGAATATCAGGCCTGCGGCAAGAAGGCCGCCTGCACTTGCAGCTGTCTGGGCAATGTTTATTTCGTTCTTATTGGTGTTCCTAAGAAGGTTGAGGAAGGCCATTGCAACAACAGCCATTGTAACGCTCGGCCAGTAAACCCCGCCAATCTTGAGGCCGGCGAAAGCGCTGTACATTGAAACAGCAACGCTGAGGACTGCACCCAGCACCAAAGCTCTAAAAGGAAGGCCCATGGCAAAACCTAGAATAAAATACTTGGGAAAAACATTAAAAACAGGAATGGAAAAGCTTACCCAAATTTAAGTGGCCTTCAATCGCTTTCAATCATTGGGGGTGAAAAAAGGGGAGCGGAATTAATCGCTTTCAATTCTGGGCGCGAGCAAATACTTGATTTCTGCTTCCCCAATGTTGTAGCGCAGTTCCACTGGGGCATTGTCCTTCATCTTCAATTCAACCACGGTGTCAGAGGAGGCAGCCTTCAGCATGTCCTGCAGGTAATCCAGAGGAAACATGCTTGCAACCTCCTTTGATGCGCTCAATTCAATCAGATTCTTCTTGTCCCTCTCTGTTTCATTATGCAGGTTGCCCTTGCTGCTGTCAGCCTTTACAAAAAACCTGTCTTTGGCTATGCCCATTGAAACATGCGAGCTTATCAGGGAAGCGTCCTTGAGCGCGTCCTGCAGCACGCAGGCCTTGAGCTTTATTGTTGCATCAAACTCAATTTTAGGGTTTGGAAGCTGCCCTGAACTTATGTCAATGAGCGGCACTTGAAAGCGCCTTGCTGCAACGCCCTTAAAGCGCACATGCAGCCTGTTGTCGTTGTCTGCCAATTCAATTGTAAGCTGGTCATCGGGCTTTGCCCTGCCCATAACCTGCCTCAAGTAATCCAAATCAAGGCCAATCTTGGTTCCTGATTTTGCGTCAAACTTTTTAAAAGCGCCCTTTCCCAAAGAAAAGTCAACCATTGAAATCTGGCTTGGGTCAGTTGCCTTAAGCCTCAGGCCCTTTTCATCAGCGATGAACTCAGCCTCGTCAATCAGGACAGCTATTGCCTCAATGCTCTTCTGGAAATCAGCCGCCCTCTCCAAAACAAGCTCCATCCCTTTCCCCTAAAGAATTCTATTCAATTAAATTTAAAAACGGAATTCCGCGACTTTAACATAACCCTGCAAAATCTGCAGGGAGCTTTCCTGTTGAAACCAGGCTTGCCAGGTCATCCAAAAGCCAGAGCTTGAAGCAGCCCACAAAAGGAACCTGGAGTATGGCTTTGCCCTGCAGCTCTTCAACCCTCACAGGGAAAAGCTGGATGCATGGCTTTTCAGGAATGTGCATTGCATCAACTGCACCGCAGTCCTGGTCAATTGTAGGGTTGTGAACGCTGTCGCCTTTGGTAAGAATGTACCAGCCGTCAAGAGCATGCAGCTTTGCAACAACCCTGTGGATTATGGGCTGCTGCCTTAATTCGCTCCAGTAAACAACAATGCTGCCCTGCCTTGTTATGCCAATCACCTGCCCTGAATCCTTAAGTGAGATGCCTTCAATTATGCCCTCAGCCTGGTCTGAATATGCAGGGTCGGCAAACGAGGAAAAGGGCAGCTGGGCAAGGCTTTCCCTCTGCACAGCGGCTTCAGGGCCTGCAAGGTTTTCAGGGCTTGCGCCCTGCAGTATTATCACATCACCCCTGTGGTAAAGGGGCTCCATGCTGCCGCTTAAAACAATAACCATTGGGCTTGAAGTGCCGAGCAAAAGCCCGGTTCCTGTGAAAAGCAGCCATGCAAATGCAAACGCAAAGGAGATGTAAACAGCCCAGTCAAGGCCCTCCTTCCTGTCATGGAAGTAGAAAATGGAAAGGCCTGCAACAATAACAGCCAGGAGCGGCAGTGAGCCTGAAGCGCTTGGAACAATCGTAAGCGATGCAATTGAAAGGAAAGCAAGGCACGCGGCGAAAACAACGTGCTTTGCGTTCTGGGAAAGGGGTTCGAGCCTTTCAATGACATATTTCTCAACATAGGTGAAGGGGTCAACCCACTTCATCTTCCGCCTGAGTTCCCTGAATCCCATTGAAATTCACCAGACAAATTCAATGCAGCAGCCCATAAAAAGGCTACCTGCCAGACCAATTGAATTAACTAACTCTAAAAAAAATATTTAAAGCTTAAGGCCTTGTGCTCTCGCCAATGGAAACTCCTGACGCAATCAGGTGTGCCATCCTCAAAGGTTCAGGCAGCTTGCTGTATTTAATTGTTTTCCTAAGGACGGACTTGGCGGTTTTGGCATCTGTGCCCTTAACTTGGAAGTGGATTGAATTAAAGCTGTGTATTTCGCCTGCTTTTGCAATCAGCTTCAGCCTTTTTTTCCCATCCTTGAAATTGCCCAATGCCTTTTCAATTTTCTCCATCCTTGGCATTTTCCTGAAAACAATTATTATTGGCACGGAAAGCCTTTTGAAAAGCCTGTCAACATCCACAATGTTGAAGCCTGCAAAGTTAACGCCGTCAAGAATCAGGAAAGAAACCTGCTGCTTAAACTTGCTTTTGGCAAGCATTGAAATTATCTTTTGCGTGGAGTCAAGGCCGTCAACATTCACTTCACCTGAAAGAATGCCCTCAATCCTGTTGTCAAGCCTGCTTACAACCCCGACAAGTATTGCCCTGCCCTTCTGCCTCGGCCTAAAAAACCCGTCGTCAATTGCAAGGACCCTGGGCAGTTTTTTCACAGCAAGCACCAAAGTAAATTACTTTGCAGCCTTAAAGGCCTTCTTGAATTCGGACAGGTTGGAATCAACCTTCTTCAGGGCATCTGAAAGGGCCTTCTTCGGCGTTTTGCCCTTTGTCCTGACAACAAACCTGCACTCGCTGTCAAAAGGGTGCTCCAGCCTGTAGGCAGCAAACTCAACACCGCTCTCCTCAAGAAGCGCCTCCCTCAAAAGGTTGGGAAAGGTGTGCCTCTCGCCCTTCAAAACAAACTCCAACTCGTCCTTTTTGCTGGTTAAAACCTCTATATCCATAAAATCCACTCCGAACACTTCATTTTAACAGGTACTCGCTGCTTAATTTCCTCTGCTCCCTGCTGCCGCAGCTCAGGCACCTCAGGCTGTGCCCGAAAAGGTGCAAGGGTTTCCTGCACTTTGAGCAGAAGGCCTTTATAACGCCAAGGTCATTGTCCACAGTGCTTAAGTCAATCCCCAAAGGGCTTGCCCTTGAAACCTTTGCCTTGACAAGGTCGCCAATCCTGAAGTTGTCCCTCAGGCTCTTGACATAGTCCCTGCTAACATTCCTTACAGGAAGCATTGCATTGCCCTGGCTTATGACCCTTCTGTCCTCCTTGTCAGGGCACTGCCTCAGGGAAACGATTACGCTGCTTTCCTTGACAAGGAAAACGCTTCCGTAAACAACTGTGCCAGGCTTCAGCGTATTGAGCTTCCTGTCTGACTCAACATCAATTGACTTGTGCCTGCTGTCAACAGAAACAGTGCCAAGCGAGGCCGAATAGACATTGCCGTCATCAGCATATGTATTGGGCCCTGGCTCAAATTCCTCTTCTGTGCTCAGCTGCTCACCTGGCAGAACCCTCTTTTTCTCCATTAAAATTCCCCTTCAAAGCTGTAAAAAACCCAAAAAAAGCAAACCGCTTAAAACAGCAAACTATTATATTCCAGTAATTAATAGTTAATTAACAACAGTTATTTAAATCAAGGGGTTTTTCAGGAAATGGTCCTCGAATCATTGTTCACAAGCAGGGATGTGCTCAAGCACCCGCTGTTCATGCTCTTCATATCAATAGTTGTTGGCTCTGCATCCCTCTGGATTGCATACTTTACATTCCCAGGGAGCAGCAGCATACTTGCAATTGCATTTGTAACAACAGGCCTCGTTCCAATAATGCACGCTGTTTTTGCAAGGGAAGAGGAAAGGGAGGCAGCGAGGCCTGGCTTTGCAGCATCCTTCCTGGCAAGGCACTTCAAGGTAATAGAGGTATACGCATGGTTCTTTGTAGGGCTTGTATTGACATACGCGTTCTGGTATGCGGCAATGCCGCTGGACACAAGGCAGGTGCTGTTCTCAGAGCAGGAGAAAACCCTTGCCTCAATCGGAAGCCTGCGTGAAAACCTTTCAGGGAACGCGGTAATTCCAATAACTGCATGCGGCAGGGAACCGTGGTGCTGGTTCAATGTAATATTCCTGAACAACAGCTCTGTGCTGCTTGCCTCAGTGCTTCTCTCATTTGTTTACGGTGCAGGTGCAGTCTTCCTCATAGGGTGGAATGCCTCAGTGCTCGGCGTGCTCCTGGGAAAGGACTTAATCGCGTTTGCAGGCAGCGGCGGCATACTTGCAGGATTGGGGGCAGCAGCAAAGAAAAGCCTCGGGCTCTTGCCCCACGGCATACCTGAATGGCTTGGCTACTTTGTGGGCGCGATAGCAGGCGGCGTAATCAGCGCTGCAGTAAGCAAAAGAAAATGGCACAGGCATGAGATAAGAACAATTTCAATGGACGTAAGCGTAATGCTCTTCTATGCAGTAGCGCTGCTCTTTCTCGGCGCATTAATTGAGGCAATTGTAATAGCAGCCGCACTTTAAAAAAAAAGCATTGCACCAGCAGCAGCCTAAACAGGGCGTTTGGAACAGCAGCAATTCAAAAAAAAGGAACCCGGTTGCAATAGCAGCGCTTTGGAAAAAAGGGGCAAATTACTTTCTCTTCTTGGCCTTTTTCTTTATTGTTTCCTTCTCTTTTGGGCTCAAAACATTGGTTATTGCAGGCGCATATTTCTCAAACATCCTTTCAAGCTCTGGGCCTGGCTTTCTGGAAATGCTGCCGGTAACAGCATCAGCCAGCTTTGTCAGCTCCATTGGGAAAATGAATTTCGTGCTTTTGCCCTCGCCAATCTTTTCAAGCGCCCTAACATAATAGTATGCAAGCGCCCTATCACTTAATTGCTCTGCAGCCTGCTTGACAGCCTCAATCTCAGCCATGTGGGCCTTTGCGCTCTCCATCCTTGCAAGCTTCTGCTGCTCTGCAGCCTTCTCTTCGTGCATTGCATCCAGGACAGTTTTTGGAATGTCAACATCCTTGAGGTCAACGCTCACAACCTCAACCCCCCAGTCCTGGGAAATCTTTTCAGCTTCCTTCTGCAGCCTTGTTTCAATTACCTCTGTGTTTGCAATAACCCCTGAAAGGGGCATGCTCCCGATTATGTCCCTCAAGGTTGAAATTATGTAAAGCTTTATTGCATCCTTGTAGTCCTCAACCTCAATAACGCTGTTGACAACGCTCTGCCTGTCCTTCCTCACCCTTAGGTATATCACTGCATCAACCCTCAGTTCTATGTTTCCGCTTGTAATCACATCCTGCTTTGGAACATCAACAGTTTGTGTTCTCAAATCAACAACAGTTTTATCCTCAATGCCTGGAATCATGATGCACCATCCAGGGCCGCCAACCCTGTTAACCTTTCCAAAGCGCATAATAACTGCTCTCTCATAATCCTTGAGAAGGACAAGGAAGTCAAACTTCCAGATAACCAAAACAAAGAGGGCAATGAGGAAAACCCAGAGGGCGTTTGCCAGCACAGTGCCCATATTGCTTATAAGAACGAAAACCACAGCCATGATTAAAAAAATGAGCAAAAGGAAGAATACCTGCTTCATGGTTTTATTTTGCACCTTTAGAC
>JAFGDB010000053.1 GCA_016932355.1 Candidatus Iainarchaeum sp.
CACAATGAATGGTTTTCCCATCAGGGTTTACATGAAGGGAAAGCAGAGCCTTCCTGTTGTGGGCTTGGATGGGAAAAGAAGGCAGGTTGAAACAAGGGTGCATGATGTTAAAGTGCATGACCTATTTTCAGTTGACGAGCCCTCTTTTGAGATGCAGCTTGCAAAGGGCAAAGCCCTGAAAAAGCTGAAGATTGGGGAAAGCTACAGCTGCCTTATGCCTGCAGGGAGGGCAACTGAAATACTTAAGGAAATAGCAGGCAAAAGAATGCTGTGGTACATGGGGGCATAAAAAATGCAAGCAGTTAAGGAAATGCCTGTTAAAAAAATGCTGCGGCACAAGGGGGCATAAGATGCAGAGCCTCTCATTGGGGGTTGCAAATCCAGGCCTTGGCCTTGAAGCAATGCTTGAACAGATTGGCATCAACTGGTTAAAAGCGGACTTGGCCAAGGGCATTAAGCAGGAAAGTTTTGCCGCAATTGCAGTGAACAAGGTCCTGTCAGGAAATGAAAGGCAGAACCTGGCGCGCTACCTTGAAAGGGGCGGGGCTGCAATAACATTTGGAAATTTTGCCGGCTCGCTCGGCCTTGAAATTGAGGCGGTGGAAAAATTTATCAGGTTTATTGAGCCAAGCGGGGAATTGTTCAACGGCAGCGGCCTGCTTTGGGTTCAATCAAAAGGGTTTCTTCTGCATGGGGCAAGCCAGGGCCTTATCAATGGAAAGCAGCCGGCTGTACTCCTTAAAAAAGTTGGCAGGGGCCTTCTCATTGTTTTGCCCTTCAGCCCAGGCAGCCTGTTTCTGGATGAGAGGGCTGAAAAAAGGGGGTTTTACAGCAGAAAGCGATTTCCAGGCGAGAGGGTTTCCTCTGTTTCAAAGGGGAACCTTTCAACAGTGCTCCTTAACTGCTTAAGCAAGCTTTTTGAGCACAGGGCACTGCCGCTTGTGCACAAGTGGTTTTACCCCGGGAAAAGCAGCTCTGTTTTCGGTTTTCATGTGGATGTGGACAACGGCTTTGAGCAGGACATAGAGAAAGCTTACAGGGTTTTGAAGGGTAAGGCACGCTGGTTTTTGAACATTGAAGAGGTCAAGAAAAGCAGCAAGGCTTTGCAGCTGCTTGCAGCTGAAAAGGTTGGAAGCCATGGCTTCCACCACTGCATTTACAGCAGCTTTCAGGAAAACCTTGCAAACATTTCAAGGGCACAGCGCTTTCTGGAAAGCAGGGGAATTAAGCCAATGGGCTTCAGCTCTCCAAACGGGGCCTGGAACCAAAGCCTTGGAAAGGCGCTTGAGAAGAAAGGCTGCGGGTTTGCGGTTGCATTTGGCTTGGGGTATGATGGCCTGCCGTTTCACCCAGTTGTTGGCGGGAGAAGGGCAGGGCTTTTGCTTGTTCCAGTGCACCCAATATGCATAGGCCTGCTTAAAACAATGGATTTCAGCGAGGCTGAAATGAGAGAGTATTTTGAAATGGTTTTTGAAAGGAACATTTCAGCAAATTTGCCTGCCTTTTTCTATGGGCACCCTTTCAAAAGGATTGCACGTTTCCCAAATGTTGTCTCAGGCCTTGTTGAAACAGCAGAAAAAAGAAGGGATGTATGCAAGGCGGATGTTGCAGGCTTTGCAGCCTGGTGGAAGAAAAGGGAAAGGAAGAGATTCAGTGCAGGCTTTGAAAAAAACAGGCTTTTTTTAAGAACGCTTAACAATGATGCGCAGTTCAGCGTGAGAATTCTCTTCAATGGCTTTGAAAAAATCTGCCCAATGGAGGAAAAGCAGATTGACTTGAGCAGGCTTGCGCTGCAGAGAAAGTCAAAGCGCCTTTTTCTGAATGACACTGTCAGGAAGCCCAGCGGCGTTGGAAAGAAGTTTTTCATAAAAAGCTTGCTGGGAAAGATTCTCAAAGCGCTGCCTATTTGAAAACTTCGCCTGTTTCGTTGCTCCAGAAGAGAAGGTCAAGCTCACCCATCGGAATTTTCACCCTTCTGCTAAAGCGCCTCATGCTTTTCTCCAAGTGGAGGTAGTTCTTTTCGGAAATAGCCTTTGGCAGCTCTCCAATTGCCCCAAGCTCCAAAAGGTTTTTCAGGACATGCCTGTCAAGTATTGCAAGGTCAGAGCCAAAGCCAATGTTCCTGAGGAAATGCGATGCTTCCTTCATGCCAAGGCCCTTCACATTTTTGGCAAGCCATTGCCTGGCTTTGGCCGGCTCTGATTCAACGCCAAGGCTTTCAAGCTTTAGCCTTATCCCAGGCATCAAAAGGCTTCTTGCCTGAACTATGTAGGATGCCTTGTTCCTGTGGAACCTCACCTTTTTGGAGAGGGCTTTCTCAATGCTTGGCTTGCCTGCCTTGAGAAGGCTTTTTCCAAGCAGCCCATTCACTGCCGCATCACACTGCTTTGCATTGGTCTGCGGGGTGCATATGCAGAAAGCAAGCTCTGAGAATATCTCAGAATCGTTTCCAAGGCCCCTTTTCTGGAATTCAAGAAGCCTTTGCCTTATAACTGGCTTTCTCTGCCTGTAGGCTGCCTTCAAGCCAGAAATTTTTGCATCAGGCATGTGAAAATTGGATAGGCAAATGCTTTTCTTTTAATGCCCAATTTTCAGGAAAGCGCCATGCTGTTGAAATCAAAGCATGTGGCAAAAAGCCAAACCAATTGGTTTTGTATTTAAATTTATTGTTATTACATCCTTAAGAAATGGGCAAAAATTACCTGGTTGAAAAGGCAAAGGGCATCAACAAAAAGCAGCTTTTCCTGCTTGCAATTATTTTCCTGCTTGCCTTTGGAACAAGGGGCCATCTGCTAATCTTTGAATACATGTTTGGGTTTGACAGCTATTACCACGCAAGGATGGTCGGCTTTGTAATTGAAAACGGGTATGTGCCAGTGCATGACACAATGTCATACTATTTTATGGGAGGGGCAACGCCCCCAACAAACACATTCTTCTGGTATTTTACGGCAGCCATTTACAAAATTTGCACGTTTGGAGCAGCCTATGACAAGATGCTCTGGGTGCAGTTTGTCAAGGTGCTGCCTGCACTTTTTGGCGCGCTCATAAGCGTTGCAATGTTCTTTTTGGGCAGGGAGATCTACGGGAAAAAGGCAGGGTATGCAATGGCCTTTGCTGCAGCAATAGTCCCAAGCTTTGTTTACAGGACACTTGCAGGGTTCTTTGAAGAGGACAGCCTTGGGTTCCTCTGGCTTGTGATTGGCCTTGTCTTCTTTGTAAGGGCAGTTAAAAACCCCGTGTTCAACAGGAAAGGCGTGATTAATGCAGCAGTTGCAGGCATATTCTTCGGGATAATGGCACTAACATGGGAGATGTTTTTGCTTATACCGCTTGTTCTCGGCGGCTACTTTGTATTTGCGCTAATACACATATACAGCAAGCGTGACATGAAGCAGTTCTTTGACTTCATAAAGCTCTTTGCGGTTTCAGCTGCAATCCTGTCAGCCATTGCCACACTAAACTATGGCACAAGCTGGATTTCAAAAACAACAGCATATGCAATGAAATCAATCCCTGGTTCGCTTGAGTTCGCTGCCTTTGCGGGCGCGGTGCTTCTAATCGCACTCCTTGCATACCTTGGCTATGGTATGAGAAAGCAGGAAACTAGGGAAAGCAATGCAAAAACAATAAACCTTATTGCCATGCTGCTGCTTTACGGAATATTCCTCGCACTTGTGGTGACATTTGTGGCAATACCAAACCTTTTCCAGGAAACAAGCGTTTTGGGGCAAAGCGTGGGTGAGGAAAACACAGGGAAGCAGTTCTTTGCATCAAAGTACAATGGCCTTATAGTGTTTCCAGTCCTTGCCCTTCTTTTAATACCCATAAGGATGTACAGGGAGAAAAACGAGCACTTGAGTGCAATGATTTTCTTCTGGATTCTCATAACATTCTTCATGGCATGGTACAAGCTGAAATTCACTTACACTTTTGGGCTGCCAATTGCAGCCAGCGTTGGCCTTGTTACAAAGGAAGTGTTTTACTATTTCAAGGGAAGAAGCGGGATAGAGGTAAAGGCAGTTGCAATTGCCCTTGGGCTAATGATGTTGGTCGGGGCAGCGGCAGCAGCCATATTTGTCCCGGACAATTTCCCCCACATTGAGCAAACAAACCCGAACTGGAAGAACATGCTGCACTGGATGCAGAACCCTGAAAACACCCCAAAAGACGCAAAGATATTCAACTGGTGGGATGAAGGCCACTGGATTAGCTTTATTGGCGAAAGGGCAGTGCTTATTGACAACAGGAACCTGAGCTGGGAGGGCGACCAGGACTTTGCAAGGTTTGCTGTCACATCCAGCTTAAATGAGGCAATTGAAATAATAAAGCGTTACGGCAGCGACTACATTGTTTTAAGCAATGACATGTTTTTGAAAATTTCAAGCTTTGGAAACTATGCATACAATGCATCAGACAGCCGTGACCCAAGAATAATCAACTTCCTGTACACACCGCACTACGCTGTACCATGCAGCAAAACAAACCCTGAGGGGGCAGTAATTTACACCTGCGGCGGCAACAGGTGGAATGAAGAGCAGATGAACAGCATACCAACAACATGGAAAAGCCAGGCATTCAATGTAACAGAGCAGAGCGTGCCATACTTCTTCTACAGGGACCCTGACAACATGAATGTTTACTTCATAAACTTTGCAGTAAACGACAGCATGCTGGCAAAGGTCTGGTTCCAGGAGCCAGAAACAGCCAAATACTTTGAGGTTGTTTACGCTGAACAGGGCCTGAAGATATTCAGGGTGAACAAGGAAGCCCTCCAGGCATAGCTTTTTCCTGGCCCAAAAGGGGATTAGGAAAGCCTGGCCATAAAAAAAAAGGCAAAAAAACCAAAAATAGGGGCCTGCGGGCTCCAAAAGGCAATTAAACAAAGCCTGGCACAACAGGAAAAACTGGTTCAATTATGAAATAGTTTAGGTTTAAATTCTTATTTTACATTAGGTTTAACATGCTTGCCTTGCTTTTAACGCTGCTGGTTTCATTCGCTGTCTCATTTGCAGTGACAAACCACTTCCTGCCTTTCCTGATTGAAAGGATGAAGAAAAGGGGCATTACAGGAATTGATGTAAACAAGCTGAACAAGGCAAAAGTTGCCGAAATGGGCGGCGTGTGCGTATGGCTTGGCTTCAGCGCAGGCATAATAAGCGCAATCTTCTGCTTCAGCTACCTGAATTCAATTGAGCTAAACCTTACATTCCTGCTTGCAGGCTTTACAACAATTGCAATGGTTGGATTTCTTGGCGTGATAGACGATTTAATCGGCTGGAAGAACGGCATAAGGCAGTGGCAGCATGCCCTCATACCAGTATTTGCAGCGCTTCCGCTGATGGCAGTAAAGATAAGCAACCCGCCAATCAAGCTGCCCTTCTTCGGCTTTGTGCCGGAAACATATGCAATCCCCTTCTTCGGGGTTGTGAGCTTTGGCATTATATACAGCCTTGTTTTTGTGCCGGTTGGCGTGACAGGCGCAAGCAATGCAGCAAACATGCTTGCAGGCCTTAACGGCCTTGAGGCAGGCCTTGGCTCAATAATACTTGCAACCCTTGCAGCAATTTCATTCAACGCAGGCCAGGTTGAGGCAGCACTTGTGGCAGTTGCAATGCTTGCTGCGCTTCTCGCATTCCTTCGCTTTAACTGGTTCCCTGGAAAGGCCTTTGGCGGCGACTCTTTAACACTGATGATTGGTGCAGGCATTGCAACAATTGTAATCCTTGGGAACATTGAGAAGATTGGAATACTTCTAATGGCGCTGTACTTTGCAGAACTGTACCTCAAAGGGCGCTTTAAAATGCAGAGGGAGGGCTTTGGCATCCCGCAAAAGGACGGCACGCTGGCAGCGCCGCCTGGAAAGGCATCAAGCATAACCCACATTGTAATGCGCGCAGGAAAATACACTGAAAAGCAGGTTGTTGCAATAATCCTTGGAGCACAGGCCCTAATCAGCGTGGCTGTATTCAGCCTAAGCTTTTTTGGCCTATTTTGGTGAAGCCTTTTCTTTAACCAAAGGAAAGCGAAAGCTTTCCGAGGCCTTGGGAACCAAGGGGGTTTGCAAGGAAAAGAAAAGCCTTGGGAAAAAAAGAATGCATAAAATGAGGAAAAGTGAGTGAAATGGAAAGGGGGAAAAAGGTCTGCCTTGCATGCAGTGCAGGCGGCCACCTGACAGAGCTGATCCAGCTTGAAAGGGCATGGCAGGGAACACCGCATTTCTTTGTTTCGGACAGGAGAAACAACGCAATTGCCCTAAGCAAAAGGGAAAGGGTTTACTTTGTGGCCTGCCCGAGAAGGAACCCGCTCAAGCTGCTGGTTAACATTCTGCAGTCACTCTGGATTTTTTTAAAGGAACGGCCCTCTGCAGTGGTGAGCACCGGGGCTGACACCGCAATTCCAACCTGCTTCATTGCAAAGCTCTTTGGAAGCAAGGTTGCCTTCATTGAAAGCTTCTGCAGGGTTGCATCCCCCTCCCTCAGCGGAAAAATGATGTATGGAAAGGCTGACCTGTTCCTTGTGCAGTGGAAGCAAAACCTTGAATTCTTCCCAAAGGCAAAATACAGGGGAGGCGTGTTCTGATGCCACGCCAGGAAAAAGCCAAAAGGCCAAAACACGCAGGAGGCATGTCCTGATGAAGCAGAAAATATTTGTTTCGGTTGGAACGCACCCGCAGGGATTCAACAGGCTCATTGGAAAGCTTGATGAAATTGTACCCTGCCTCGCGGCAGAGGTTTTTGCACAGACAGGAAATTCAGGCTATGAGCCAAAGAATTTTCCCTTCAAAAAATTCTTGACGGAGAAGGAATTCCAAGGCAAAGTGCTGCAGGCAGACATTGTAATAAGCCATGGCGGTGCAGGCACAATAATCAACAGCATGCTGCAGGGAAAGAAGCTCATTGTTGTGCCGAGGCTCAAGGCCTTTTCAGAGCACACAAACGACCACCAGCTTGACCTTGCAAAAGCACTGGAGCAGGAGGGAAAATGCATTGCAGTCTTTGGCATAAAAAGCCTGGGAAAGGCAATTGAAAGCGCAAAAGCATTTAAGCCCAGGATTGCAAGCACAAAGGAGAATTTAATAAGGGAAATAAAGGAATTTATTGAGGCAGCCTAAATGGCCAAAAAGATTAGGGTTTGGCAGGAAAAATAAAGGGGCTTATTGAGGGCGCGTGAGAATGGCAAAAAAGCTTGTTTCAATAATTATAGTGAACTGGAATGCAAGAAAGTTTATGCAGGAATGCGCTGCCTCGCTGAAAAACAACACGCTATACCCAAACTATGAGGTAATTGCAATTGACAACGGAAGCAGGGACGGAAGCGCTGAACTGCTGAAGCAGCTTAAGGAAAAAGGCCTTGTGCACAGGGTTATTTTAAACAAGAGGAACAGGGGCTTTGCTGCTGCAAACAACCAGGGCTTTAAAATTGCCAGGGGCGATTACATATTCATGCTGAACAACGATGTGCTGCTTGAAAAGGGCTGGCTTGAAAAGGCAGTTGAGCTCCTTGAATCAGACAAGAGGATTGCAGCAGTCGGAAGCACTTTAATCGGATTCAATGACAGAGCAAAGGACGTTGCAAAGGCACACCCGAGGGAGAGGCAGACACTGTGCGGTGCGGCAATGCTCATGAGAAAAAGCGCTTTGGAAAACGTTGGACTGCTTGATGAGGAAAACTTTTCCCCGGCATACGGGGAGGAAACAGACTGGTGCTACAGGGCAAGGAATTCAGGCTTCAGGCTGCTTGAAACAACTGATTCAGTGGTAAAGCACTATGGGAGCGGCAGCACGCTGAAGCAGATGCCGAAGAAGGGCCAGTATTTGCTCATGAACGAGCACAGGCTCAAGGCAATGCTCTACAATCTCTCCATTCTTGACTTTTTAAGGCACGTGCCTGGCCTTGGCCTGATCCTCCTGCAGTCATTCGGGCAGGGCATGACTTTAACATTGCTTCAAAGTTATTGGAACAACCTGGGGAAAATTCCTTCAATTCTTGAGAAGAGAGGGGAAAGAAGAAAGAAGGCTGCACTAGCTAGGAAAAAACTAGGCTTAGGCTAATTCTTTTAGCGCACTCTCAATATCCTTTGTTTTTACGCCAAGGGAATTCAGTTTCTTCAGTGAAAGGGAGCTGTCCTTGGGCCTTTTGGCTGCCTGCCCAAGCTGCGCTGTTTCAATTGGCTTTATCAGGGCCTTGTTTAAGGAAAACCTTTCAGCAACCTTTTCAGCAAACTGGAACCTGCTCAGGGCTGTTCTGCCAGCAACATGGATTAGGCCCTTTGCCTTTTTCCCAACAAGCGCAATTGATGCCTCTGCAAGCTCATCAACAAGGGTTGGGTTTGTAACCTGGTCAGTGACAACCATTATTTCATTGCCTGCCTTCAATGAATCAAAAACCCACTGGACAAAGCTCTTTTTCTTCTCAGCGGTATTTTCCACGGGCTCAAACTGCCCGTAAAGGGTTGAGGTCCTGATTATCAGGCAGCGCTGCACAGCCTCTGCTATAGCCTGCTCTGCCTCAAGCTTGGTTTTGCCGTAAACATTCAGGGGGTTTGGCAAATCGGTTTCAGAGTAATTGCCTTTCTTGCCGTCAAAAACAAAGTCTGTTGAATAGAAAACAAGGAAGCAGCCGTGCTCCTCGCAGGCGCCTGCAACATTTTTTGCGCCGGAAACATTTACATCAAAGGCCCTTTGGCTGTTTTCCTCGCAGAAGTCAACGTTTGTAACTGCGGCAGTGAGGAAAACAACGTCAGGCTTGTGTTGCAGCAGAAGTGAACCAGCCTCTTCTTTGCTGGTTATGTCAACCCTGTTTCCAAGGGCTTCATTGATGTCATTGCTTGCAACTGAAAACTCAATGCCCTTTTCCTGCATTTTCACCGCAAGCTCTTTTCCAAGCAGGCCATAGCCGATTATAAGGCACTTCAAATCAACCACCCACCCATTTCCCCAAAAGCCAATTTCAAAAACACAAATTCAAAAAAAATCCCCCAAAACCCCATCAAAAAACCACACATCCAAAAATTCCCCAAAAGCCAATTTCAAAAACACCCATTCAAAAAATTTCTCAATTCCTTTTCCAATCACTCGCTTCTCTCATCTGTATCTCCCTCTTCAGTGCCCCAGTCAAAGCCGATTTCCTTGGAATTGAACGGCTTTCTCAGCTCATCAGGGTTCTTGTAGTTGAAGAGGTTTGTGGGAATGTTCACAACCATCGCCTCTTCATTTCCCAAAGCGGTGAAGCCGTGGTAAACGCTTTCAGGGACCTTTACAAGCACTGGCTTTTCCCCGTCAATGACGAATTCGTTTGTTAAGCCAAAGGTTTTGGAATCCTTCCTGCCGTCCCAAAGGCCAATCTTTGCCCTGCCCCTTACAACAATCAGGTTGTCTTTCTGCTTCCTGTGGCAGTGCCATGCCTTGGCATAGCCAGGCCTGCAGGTGGTAATGTAAGCCTGCCCAAACCTTTCAAACAGCGGCCAGTCGCCCCTAAGCATTTCAAAAAGCCTTCCCCTTCCATCCCTTATCTGCTTCAATTCCTTTACAGCAACGCCCTCAATCAGCTTCTGCTCCATATCAGTCCCTCCAGTAAAAATTAAGCCAGTAAAAGATAATAAAAGGCTTTTTACTTTGCATTCCCCACCCTCTTGTAAACATCCAGAAATTTGTCAACAACGCTCTCAATGCCGTATTCCTTCAGGGCCTTTTTCTGCGCGGCTAAGCCCTTCTCCCTCCTTAGGGCAGGGCTCTCAATAAAAGCAAGGAGGGCAGCTGCAATGCTCTTCTCATCCTTCTGCTTTGGAAGCAGGCCTGTTTCCCCCAGAGTTGGCTTTACCTCCCCTGAATCTGTTGCAACAATTGCCTTGCCTGCAGCCATGCTCTCCATCAGGGCAATTGAGGTTGTTGCCTTGAATGCAAAGCTGTGCGCAACAATCTCTGCTGCAGCGTAAACGGATGGAATCTCGCTGTTGGGCAATGCCCCAAAGAGGATTACGTTGTCCTGCAGGCCAAGCTCATTTACAAGCTTTTCCAGGGCTGGCCTGCTCTGACCCTCGCCCACAACAACATACTTCCATTCAGGGTGCTTCTTTGCAACAATTGCCATTGCCTTTACTATGTAAGTTATGCCCTCAGCATTTGTGCTGTGTAGGGGCTTTGCACTAACAATCAGGCTCTTGCCAAGCTTTGCAAGCTTGGGGTGGGGCTTAACCTTCTTTGCAAACTGCTTTACATTTACTGCCCCTGGAATGATGTGGATTTTTTCCCCCGGAATGCCCCAGGGAACGAAAAACTTGTCCACAACAAACTTGCTCCAGGAAACAACAGCATCAAACGGAACCTTGGGGAGGAAAAACTTGTTCAGGGCAAAAACCAGTTTCAGGTTCAGGCTGACTGCCTGCTCGCTCAAGTATTCCACTGCAAGCACCAAAGGCTTTTTGGTCTGCCACTTTACCACAGAGCCAATCAGGCCGGGAAAAACGTCATTCTGGGCATGGATTACATCCGGCGTGAATTCCTTTGCAAGCATTGCAGCCTTCCATGAAAGCAAAACATACTCATACTTGTGGAATGCATGGTGGCCAAAGGCTGGGCAGTGGTAAACCTGCAGGCCAAGCTCTTTCTCCTGCCTTTCAAAGCCTGTGCCGCCTGCAGTGAAAACAAAAACCTCATGCTTTCTTTTCCTCAGCTCTGCCAGGAAATTGGAAACAAACTGCTCTCCGCCACCGCTTCCGCCAAGCGCGTAAGTGTGGGTAATGAAAAAGACCCTCATTTGCAAAATTTGTTAATTGAAAGGAATAAAAAGGCTTTTTCATGCATTGGAGTTCATTCGATTATTGAACCAAAGCAGTATTTAATGGTTACCAAACTTTAATTCCCTAGAGGCCGGTGAAATGAACTACTACTTTTTCCAGGCAAAGCGCTCCCTGAAGCGGTTTGTTTTAACGCCGTACTTTGGCGTGAGAAAGTTTTTCAATGCAGCAGGCCTGTTTGCGCAATTTGGCCTGTTTAAAAACAGCAGGGTTCTTGGAATGCCGCTAAAGCTCAGCCTTGACCCGACAAGCATATGCCAGCTCAAATGCCCGCTGTGCCCGACAGGCCAGGGAAGCAATGCAAGAAGCAGGGGCAGGATGGAATTCAGTTCATACAAAAAGCTTGTTGATGAAATTGCGCCATTCCTTTACGAAATAGACCTCAACAACTGGGGCGAGCCATTCCTGAACAAGGACCTGATAAAAATGATTGGGTATGCCCACAAGAAAAGGATTAGGACAAGCGTCAACACAAATTTGAATGTTGCGCTTAGCGAAAGCGATGCAGAAAAGCTGGTGAAATCAGGCCTGGATGTGCTTTACATTTCAATGGACGGCATAACCCAGAAAACATATGAAAAGTACAGGGTTGGCGGAAACCTGCAAACTGTTTGGGACAACATCGCGCTTGTTTCCGGAAAGAAAAAAGAATTGGGCTTGAAAAAGCCAAGGATTTTTTGGCAGTTCCTTGTAAGCAGGTTCAACGAGCACGAGCTTCCAGAACTGCAGGCAGTAAAGGAAAGGCTTGGCGTTGACGAGCTTGTAATCGGCTTTTTAAGGAGCGACATGGGAAAGGAAATTTTTACCCCTGACAGGGAAAAGGTTGAAAGCCTGAAAAAATGGCTTCCGAAGAACGAATCACTGAGCAGGTATGACTACAAGGAAAAAAAGAGGAAGCTGCAGAAGGGATTCTGCCACTTCCTGTGGTTTGTGAGCGTGGTAAACTGGAACGGAAGCGTGAGCCCGTGCTGCGCAAGCTACAATGAAAAGCTTGATTTTGGAAATGCGTTCAAAGAAGGGTTTAAAACAGTTTGGAATAACGAAAAATATGTTGCCGCAAGAAAGGCTGTTGCCAGCAGAAAACCGGAAAGCAAAACAGTCTGCGACAACTGCATTAAAACAGGCTTTATCGACTGATGGCAGGGCTTTTGAGGTGGAAAAAGGTGAGCAGGAAATATTTGCTGAGAAAAGTCATTGGAAACAGGGATTTTTTGGACTATGACCCGAAAAAATTCTGGACATACGCAAGGGAAGACATACAGGTTGACGAAGGCGGGTCTGACGCCAAGCTCGGAAATGAGGGGAAAAGGAAAGCGCTTGTAAGCCTGATAGACAAGGCAGGGATAAAGAGCGCAATAGAGTTCGGATGCGGCTTTGGCCTCAACCTCAAGCAGGTCTGCGAAGCATACCCTAACAAAAAGCTTGAGCTTGTGGGCTGCGACATAAGCAGGGTCCAGCTTGAAAAGGCAAAAACCTTCATGGGCGAAAAGAACTATAAAAGGGCAAAGCTCTTTGAGCACGACCTTGCAAACAAGATGCCATACCCCGACAGCAGCTTTGACCTGGTTTACAGCTGCGGCGTTTTAATGCACGTGCTGCCAAAGCACATTGAAAACGTTGTGAATGAAATGAAAAGGCTAAGCAAAGACTATGTTTACCTGTATGAGAGGACAAACAGGTATGAAGAGGGGGAAAGGCATGAAAACAACTTTGTTTTCAACTACGATTACTGCAAGTTTTTCAATGACTGGAAGCTTGCCTTCAGCAGGGAATTCCAGAAAAAGCACTTTGTTTACATCTTCAGGAAAAAGGAATTCTTTGACAAAAGCATCTAGGATTCGGTCTTTGTCCCAAAAACGCTTTATAAGTTGCCCAACCCAATTTAATCAAGACAGGGGCATGGAACAACAGGGGAAGGCACAAAAGGTGTTAAGATGAGGGTTTTGCTGGTAAATCCAAACATCACGCTCCAGACCTACGTGCCATTGGGCCTTGCATACATTTCAGCTGTCCTGAAGCAGGCTGGGCATGAAACAAGCGCCTTTGACACAAGGATCAGCGTAAAGAGGAATGTAGAGCATGACCTGGGCGAGAGAATTAAGAGCTTCAAGCCAGACATTGTCGCCATCTCCTGCAGGGAAATAGACTTTGAAAGAGGGCTTCTTGTTGCAAGCATTGCAAAAGAGCACAATGCATTTGTAATTGCAGGCGGGCCATATGCAACAGCAGCACCGCACGAGCTGATTTCATTCAATGAGATTGACGCAGTCTGCATTGGCGAGGCAGAGGACGCATTTGTTGAACTGGCTGAAAGGATGCAGAAGGGCAAGGGCTTTTACAGCGTGAAAAACTTCTGGTTCAAGGAAAAGGGAAAGATAATAAGGAACCCGGTGAGGGAACTGAGGGCAGACATTGACAGCCTCCCATACCCCGACTGGGGGGTTTTCATGCAGGAAAGCGGCAAATTTGAGCCAACCTTCCTTTCAAGCAGGGGCTGCCCGTTTAATTGCACTTACTGCATAAACAACCTGCTTCAAAAGCTCTATCTGGGCAAGGGAAAGTACATCAGGTTCAGGAAGGCAGAGAACATCCTTGCAGAGGTAAAGTACTGCGTTAAAAAATACAACGTAAAGCTTGTGAACTTTGTTGATGACGCATTCACAGTTGACAAGAAAAGGCTGAAGGAGTTTGCCGAAGGCTACAAAAAGGAAATCAAGGTCCCGTTCACAATTATAACAAGGGCAGACATGATTGATTATGCCACATTCAAAATGCTGAAGGAAGCAGGATGCGAAAGCGTTGCAATGGGCGTTGAATCAGGAAGCGATTTCATCAGGGAGAAGGTAATGAAAAGGAGAATGCCAAGGGAAACAATTGTCAACGCATTCAAGGCAGCGCACAAGGCAGGGCTTTACACATATGCATTCAACATCATTGGCTCGCCGCACGAAACAGAGAAAACAATCTGGGAAACAATTGAACTGAACAGGGAGATAAGGCCAGGTGGAGCCCAAGTCAGCATAATGGCAGCATTCAAGGGCTCTGACTTGTACAACTACGTTAAGAAAAAGGGCTGGCTCTCTGACAAGAAGTTCACAGGCTGGTTCAATGAATCGGCCTTAAGCCTGCCGAGCATCAGCAGGAGAAAGCTTGAGGCATACCACAAGACATTTGCATTCTATGTATATGCCCCAAAGTACATGTACCCATTCATTCACTTGC
>JAFGDB010000054.1 GCA_016932355.1 Candidatus Iainarchaeum sp.
AATTGGCCCAAGCGTTTTTGCCAATTCCCCCAAATGGGAATCTACAATCAAGTCAGACCTTGCCTCAAGCCTTTCTGCAGGAATTTGCTGGCCCCTCATGGCAATTTTTTCCATAATCCCTTTCACCTTCGCCCTTTTTTCAGGGCCTAAAATACCTCTCCTGTCAAGAGCAGCATTAATTGCCATTTCCCTTGGAAGCCTTTCAAGCGCTTCCATGAATTTGCTGCCTCTGTCAGGGTGCTCTTTAAAGAGCTTTTCCATTTCGATTCCCAGCTTTTCGTAGAGGGCCATTCTTCTTGCCCTGGCCTTTGCCTGCAAAGCATCGATTGGCTTTCTGACTGCCCTTTTTAATAGAACGGATGCCCTCTTCACAACGCCCCTGGATTTCCTTGCCATAGTAACAAAGTTCAGCTAACCCATTAATAAACCTGGCGCAAACTTGAGGCAGCACCATTGCCCTTAATGCAAAGTAAAAACACAGATTGAAGGCAAAGCATCAAACACTAATGGGAAAAGTCCAAATCTTTCTCGGTTATTGGCATGTCCTCTTCCAAATTCTTGGATGCCCTTGCCCTGCCCACAATCCTGTCAAACTCTTTTGGGGCAAGGCCCTGCCTGCATTTTCCAGGCCTTACAATTTTCACGTTGCCCTCGGTAAAAGCCTGGCCCTTTCCAATCTTCTTTGCAGTGAAAAGCCTTTTGAAGCAGAAATCCCTCACATATTTCTCTGACTCATGCGGCTTCTTAATGCCAGAGCCGAGCAGCAGGGAATCAGGCCATTCAACCTTTTCCCCTTTCAAAATTCTCTTTTCAATTTGCCTAATGCCATTAATCATCTCAGCCTGCTCCTTTTCCTCAATTGAGTACCTCTGGTCGTTTCCAGGCAAGGTTCTGTCAAGCGTTGTGTGCTTTTCAAGAATGCAGGCACCCATTGAAACTGCCCCAAGCGGTGCAAGAATCCAGGCCCTTTCACCAAACCTTTCAATGTCTTCATTCATAAAACCAGAGCCGTTGTCTGAAAAGCCGACAGGAACACTGAATTCCTCTTCCATTGCCTTCATTGCAAGAAGGTTTGTTGCAGCAAGCGGTGCAGGGTATTTTGCAACGCACTGCATGAGAATTATCTGCTCATTGCCTGCCTTCCTTATTGTTTCAACCGCTTCCCTGACCTCTTCCATGAATGCGCCTCCAGTTGAGAGTATTACAGGCTTGCCCTTTTTTGCAACATGCCTCAAAAGCGGAACATTTGTAATTTCATAAGAGGTCAGCTTGTGCACTTCAACCCCGATTTCATCAAGCGCGTCTGCTGAATCCCTGCAGGAGGCGGATGCAAAGAAAACAAGGCCCTTTTTCTCAGAGTATGATTTCAGTTCAGAGAGCCATTCAAACGGCATGCTTACCCTGTCCATTTCCCTGTAAATGTCAATCTTTTTGCCCTCAAGCTCGTAGCTTCCTGCATTTTTCGTGTACATTCCCTTTGCGCTGAAAACCTGGAATTTCACTGAATCAAAGCCTGCCCTTGCAGACATGTCAATCATTCTCTTGCTAAGCTTCATGTCCTTTTCATAGTTTATGCCAACCTCTGAGATTGCAAAGCAGGGATTTCCAGGGCCAATTGGCCTGTTTCCAATCTTAACTGGTTTTACTAGCATAATTATAGAATTCCGGACAAAGCCTTTTAAAATGCCCTAAATCAATGCTTTGAATTTTGTCCGAATTTAGGATTTTGCGATAGCTTTAAATTGCTTTTACCCCTTGCTATTCATGGGGTTGCTTTTGGCAGATGTGCTTGTAGTTTTCGGAAGCAAGAGTGACGAGCCTGTTTACAGCAGGGTAATGTCAGGCCTCAAGGAAAATTCTGTAAGCGCTGAACTGCACATATGCTCTGCCCACAGGACGCCAAAAGAGCTTGACGCTCTGATTGAATCAACCAGTGCAAAAATAATCATTGCAGGGGCTGGCCTTAGCGCTGCCCTTCCAGGGGTTGTTGCAAGCAAGACAGCAAAGCCTGTGATTGGAGTGCCTGTTTCAGGCGCCTTTGCCGGCCTGGACGCACTTCTCAGCACTGTTCAAATGCCAAAGGGCTATCCTGTGATAACAACAGGCGTTGGCAATGCAAAGCAGGCTGTTGAGGCAGCAAGCCTTGCATTGAAGAGTTACGGCCTTGTAAAGGTAACAGGAAACAAATACAACCAGGGGATAAAGCAGAAAATTGACTCAATAAAGCCGATTGCAAACAAGCTCGGCCTTAGCTTTGAATTCATTGAAACAGTTGAGGGAAACTTTGACAAAAACCACCAGATCCTTGTAAATGTTGTTGAGCTTGCAGGGTTTTCATCAGAGGGGCTTGAAGACTGCCTTGCGCTAAATGTGCCTGTGCTCAAGGAGAGCAGCACGCCTGAAGCCCTTGAGCTCTTTGAAAAAACCAAGCACGGCCTTTGGATTGGCCTGAACAGGGTTGAAAACGCTTTTATTGCAGCAGCCCAGCTGATGAATGCCAACAGCGGCGCAATCAGCGGCAAGCTCAAGGCATACAGGGAGGAGCTTGCAAAATCAGTCCTTGAGGATGACAGCTCTGAAACCAAAAAATTCAAGCAGTAAAAAAAGGGGATGGAAAAAAGGCAGTAAAAAAAGGGGATGGAAAAAATCGGGAAAACATAATTTAAAAAATTTGGGGAAAAAGGGGGATTGGGTTTGGGAAGCGTGAAGGATTTGAAGGTGGAAAAGCCTGCAACAGGGAATGAAACAGGCATTGGAATTTTCCACTTCACTGATGACTACAGCGTTTTTGATTACGGAAAGATGCCTGACATTATTCCGGGCAAGGGCGAAGCCCTTTGCAGGATTGCAGCATTCAACTTTGAACAGCTTGAAAAGCTTGGCATTAAAACGCATTATAGGAGGCTTGTAAAGGGCAATGAAATGGAGGTGGACCTTGTCCGCGTCCTCTACCCCCAGAAGGGCGAGCTGAAGGAAGGAATGTCAAACTACCTCGTGCCGCTTGAAGTAATTTTCAGGAACTCCCTGCCTGAGGGAAGCAGCGTTTTCAAAAGGCTCAACAAGGGCCAGGCCACAATTGAAGAGCTTGGCTTGACCAAAATGCCAAAGCCGGGTGAAAGGCTTGAAAGCCCAATAATGGATGTAAGCACAAAGCTTGAGCCAAGCGACCGCTACCTTTCATGGAAGGAAGCCGGAAAAATCTCCTGCCTTAGCAATGAAGAGGTTGAAAAGCTTAAGGAAACCGCGCTAAAGATAAATGATTTCCTGACGAAAAGGGCTGAAAAGTTTGGAATAGAGCACGCTGACGGAAAGGTTGAGTTTGCTTTAGACCCTGACAGAAGCCTTATTCTGGTTGACGTATGCGGCACACTTGATGAGAACAGGTTCCTCTACAATGGAGTGCACCTGAGCAAGCAGGTTCTGCGCGATTACTACAAGACAACGCCCTGGTATGGGGTCATTGAAAGGGAAAAAGGGGAGGGGAAAGGCCACGGCGAATTCACCGCACCTGAAAAATTGCCAAAAGAGCTCATAGGCATTGTGGCAAACATGTACAAGTCAGTTACAGAAGCATGGACTGGGAAAAAAATATGGAACGCCCCCTCAATTGAAAAGGTAATTCAGCAATACCGCAAATTTTTGGAGAAGGTAGGATAATTAATTTGAACATGATTGAAAAATTAGTAAAAAAGGTAAAAACTTTGGGCATGGGCAGAAAAGGCAGGATAATTAATTTGAACATGATTGAAAAATTAGGAAAAGGCCAGGAAGTGGTTTTATGGACCGGTTTGAAAACATCTCACCTTTGGATTCGCGATATGCCGATGAAAAATTCATGCCATATTTGAGCGAGGAATCAAGGATACACTACCAGGCAAGGGTTGAGGCAGCGCTTGCAAAAGCCCTCTCAAAAAAGGGCTTATGCAGCAGCAAGGTTGCCTCAGAGATTGCAAAGGCAGCAGAAAACATAAAGGCTGAAGAGGTTTACGCTGAGGAAAACATAACAAGGCACGATGTCAGGGCCCTGGTAAACTGCATCAGGAAGAAGGTGAGCGATGAGGCAAAGCCATTTGTGCACTTTGGCGCAACATCCTACGACATTGTTGACAACGCAAACGCACTCCGCTACAGGGAGGCATGCGAGCAGCTTATTTTGCCTTCCCTGAAAAAGCTTGAGAAAACCCTTATTGAAATCGCCCTAAGGGAGAAGAAGACAGTTCAGATTGGCAGGACACACGGGCAGCACGCAGAGCCAATCACATTTGGCTTTGCAATTGCAGGCTATGCAAACCGGCTTGGAAACAGGATAAGCGCAATTGAAAAAGCCAAGGATAATTTAGAAGGCAAGTTTTCAGGGGCTGTCGGCGCTTACAATGGCTTAAGCCTTTTCATTCCAAACCCGGTTGAATTTGAAAAAACCATAACGCAAGAGCTTGGTCTTAAGCAGTGCATGCACTCCACGCAGGTTGTTGCGCCTGAATCGCAGCTTGACCTCCTTAATGCAGCAATTGGCGCATTCAACGTGCTTGCAAACTTTGCAGATGATATGAGAAATTTGCAGAGGTCTGAGATTAGTGAAGTTGCAGAGGCGTTTGGGGCAAAGCAGGTTGGCTCAAGCACTATGCCGCACAAGAGAAACCCGATAAACTTTGAAAACGTGAAAAGCCTCTGGAAAGAGTTCATGCCACGCGTGATTACATTCAACCTGGATGCATTGAGCGACCATCAAAGGGACCTCACAAACAGCGCATCCCAAAGGTTCATACCTGAGCTATTTGCAGGCCTTGTGCTTTCAGCTGACAGGCTGAACAACGCATGTGAAAAGCTTGTGGTTGACAGGCAAAGCATGCAGAAAAATTTTAACCAGAGCAGGCAGGGCATTGTGGCAGAGCCGCTTTACCTGCTGCTTGCTGACCAAGGGCATCCAAACGCGCACGAGTATGTGAGGGAAAAAACACTGGAAGCGGACAAAAGCAGGAAACCCCTTATGGAAATAGTTTCCAGTGATGCAAGTGTTGCAAAATACCTTTCCAAGCTGAGCAAAGCGCAAAAAGCAATTCTTGAAAATCCGGAGAATTACATCGGGAAGGCGGTTGAGAAAACAGAGCAGGTCTGCTCCTATTGGAAAAAGCAACTTAAACTGGGCTAGCATGATTAGCAAAAGCACAAACCAATACAAAAGAATAAGGCAGTGCAAAACCTGCGGCCATGTATGGAGAAGCAAGAGCTCTGGCCTGAAAGTCAGGTGCCCGCACTGCGGCACTCGTGAGAAAAGGTAGTCCCTTGAAAGAAAACAGTGAATTGGCGCATAAAGGTTTTTCCATGGATGAAATGAAAGCAGTCATTTTTGATTTGGGCGGGGTTCTTGTGGGATTCAAGCAGGAATCCTTTGTAAGGGAAACCCTTTCCTATGTGCCAAGGCCTGTAAACCTTGATTGGACCAACCCAAAAGTGATTGAGGCCCACAGGCAGTTTGAGCTGGGAAAGCTTTCCAAGAGGCAGTTCTACAACAGGACTCTTCCATTCATGGGCAAAATTTCCTTCAGGGAATTCTGCAGGGTCTGGGGCGCAGGCATTTTTGTCTGGAGGCCTGCTGTTGCAGAATTCGTAAAAAAGCTGAAGAGAAAAGGATATAAGATTGGAATTATTTCAAACTGCGATGCATTCAGCTACCCCCTTATAATGGGCCGCTACAAGCTACACCGCTTTGTTGATTCAAGCGCGCCCTCCTTCAAGGTGCATGCAAGGAAGCCAAGCAGGGCCATTTTTGACGCTGCAGTAAAAGGCCTTAAGGAAAAGCCAGAGAACTGCGTTTACGTTGACGATTTGCAGAAGTATGTGAAGATTGCCAGGAAATTCGGGCTGCAGGCATTGCACTACAAAAACCCCACTCAGCTGAAAAAAGGCCTCTCCAAGCTCGGGGTAAATGCAAACTAACCCAAAAAATTCCACCAGCCCAAAACCCAATTCTTTTACATTGTTTAATCCGCCAAAGCAATGCAGGCCCAAAACCCAATTCTTTTATATTGTTTAATCCACTAATTTACTGGTTTAGCATGCTTCGCTTGTACAACACCCTGAGCAGGAAAAAGGAGGCATTCAAGCCATTGCACGGCAAAAAGGTTGGCTTGTATACCTGCGGTCCAACTGTTTACAACGTAATCCACATTGGAAATTTGAAGAGCTTCCTTGCAGAGGACATCCTGAAAAGGTATTTGCTCTACAAGGGATTCAAGGTAAAGCATATTCGCAACATCACTGATGTTGATGACAAAACCATTAGGGATTCAAAGGCAGAAGGCATTTCCCTAAAAGAATTCACCGACCGCTATACAAAAGCATTCTTTGAAGACATTGAAAAGGCAAGGATAATGCCTGCAGACATTTACCCGACTGCAACCCAGCACATAAAGGAAATGGTTGCACTTGTGAAAAAGCTCCTGAAAAAGGGCATTGCATACAAGGCAGAGGACGGAAGCATCTACTACAGCGTTTCAAAATTCAAGGGATATGGAAAGCTTGCCCACATTGACTTCAAGAAATTGAAAGCAGGAGCCAGGGTCAAGCAGGATGAGTATGAAAAGGGAGAAGCACAGGACTTTGCACTTTGGAAGGCATGGTCAGAGGAAGATGGGCCTGTTTTCTGGGAAACTGAACTGGGAAAGGGCAGGCCTGGCTGGCACATTGAGTGCAGCGCAATGAGCATGAAGCATCTTGGAGAGAGCTTTGACATCCACTCCGGCGGCGTTGATTTGATTTTCCCGCACCATGAGAACGAGATAGCTCAAAGCGAGGGTGCAACAGGAAAAAGGCTTGCAAAGTACTGGGTGCACAACGCTTTCCTGCAGGTGAACGGCGAGAAGATGAGCAAAAGTCTGGGAAACTTTTACACGCTGCGCGATTTGCAGGACTACAACCCGATTGCTGTTCGCTACCTGATGATTTCAGGGCACTACAGGCAGCCGTTGAATTTTACTTTTGAAGGGCTGCGCGCAGCACAGAGCTCAATTGACAGGCTGAACGAGCTTGTTTCAAAGCTGCAGGGAGCAGCAGGAAAGGATGCAGGCAGGGTGAAGAAAGAAATTGCAAAAGCGCAAAAGAAGTTTGAATCTGCAATGGACGATGACCTGAACACGCCGCTTGCATTTGCTGCACTGTTTGAGTTTGCAAGGCAGTGCAATTCGCTCCTTGCAAAGGATGAGGTGGGAAAAGGGGATGCAAAGCTTGCCCTGCAGTTCCTCAGAAAGGTTGATTCAGTGTTTGCGTTAATGGACTTTAAGCAGAGCAAAGAAATTTCAAAGCAAGACCTTGCCCTAATAAAGAAAAGGGAGCAGATGCGAAGGGAAAAGAAGTGGGCTGAGGCAGACAGGATAAGGGAGGAACTTGAGAAAAAGGGCATTCTCCTTGATGACACTGCATCAGGAACAAAATGGAAGCTGGTGAAATAAGCCCCAGAAAGCCTTAAATAGGACAAAACTGTTTCTTTTAATTGAAATGGCACTGGAGTTCTCGCTACTCATCGATTTAGGCCTTATTGTCATAGCTGCCACGCTTTTTGGGTATATCGCAAGGCTTTTGAAACAGCCAAGCCTGCTTGCATACATTCTTGCAGGGCTTGCAATTGGCCCTTTGGGCCTTGGGGCAATGAACCTTGCATTCCAGGGCATGCCGCTGGGAATTTCAAACATGCAGGACATAAGGGTTTTTTCAGAGCTTGGAATTGCATTCCTGCTTTTCAGCGTTGGCGTTGAATCAGACTTCAGGAAACTCTTAAGCGTGGGCAAAACAGCCCTGCTGGGGGCAATACTGCAGGTTGCAGTAACAATTGCAATCGGCGTTCTTTTCACCATGCTTTTCCCGATAATGAGCTTTGAGGAGTCTATCTATTTGGGCGTGATTCTTGCATTCAGCTCAACAATGATTGTAATCAAGATTCTTGGGGATGCCTATGAAATAAACACCCTCCACGGGCGACTCCTGATAGGCTTTCTGCTGATACAGGACTTCCTTGTGATAATTGCAATCCCCCTCCTGAAGGACATCAGCCTTGCATTAAGCCCGGGCTTCCTTTCAGAGGTTGTTCTCAAAACAGTTCTTTTAATTGCCGCAGCTGGAGTAATCAACAGGTACCTTCTTCCAAGGCTTTTCAAGTTCAGCTTAAGGTACCAGGAGGAGTTCTACCTTGCAGCAGTAAGCAGCTGCTTTATTTTCATTGGCCTTGCGCTTGTAATGGACATCCCAATTGCTGTAGGGGCATTCATTGGGGGCCTTGCGCTCTCAACACTGCCCTACAACACCGAAATTTTCAACAAGATAAGGGGCCTGCGCGACTTCTTTGTGACAATATTCTTTGTTTCGCTGGGAATGCAGCTCAGCTTTGAGTTTGCCTCAATACCAGTTGCATTAATTGTATTCCTGGTTGGGATGGTAATAATACTAAAGCCATTGCTCTATTACCTGATAACAATTTTCAGCGGCTTTGGAAACAAGATAAGCGTTCTTGTTGCGCTTGGTCTTGCAAACGTAAGCGAGTTCAGCTTTATAATAGCGCAGCAGGGCTACAACCCACTGGACCCAGGCGGAAGCATTCTGTCAAAAGGCCTCTTTTCCCTGGTTGTTTTGATTATTGCCGTTTCCATGGTTCTAACCCCCTATCTAATGTTTGGAAGCAAGAGGATTGCAAAGTCAACGGAAAAGCTCTCTGAAAAGCTGCCTTCAAAGCTCAGGAAAAAGGGATTCAGCAGGAAGCTTGAGAGCTTTGAGCAGATGCCAAACCAGCTCACCAGCCACATAGTGATTCTTGGCGGTGGCACGATGGGAAGCGAGATTGCAAAAGCCCTCTACAAGTCCTTTCCGACTGTTGTCATAGACCAGGACAGCGATGTTGTTTACAGCTGCATCCAGCAGGGCATAAACGCATTGTATGGCGAGGCAGACAACATTGAAATCCTGAACCGGATAAACATTAAGGACGCAAAGCTCGTGGTGCTTGCAATACCAAACATTGACGCTTCACTAAGGGCGCTTTCCTTCATAAAGGAGGCAAACAGGGAAACCCCTGTTTTTGCAAGGGCCCACTACTACAAGGATGCCCTCAAGCTCTACAAGGCAGGCGTGGAATTTGTCTGCATGCCGCACGTGATTGGAAGCAACGTTTTCCTCAAAAACATCGCGACGTTTCTTGATTCAGGGAAGCTCTACAAAGTGATAAACCTTGAAGAAGAATACCTCAGATACCTAAAGGAAAAGGCAGAAGAGGAAAAAATGCACTTCGGGCTTTGAATAAAAACCTTTAAAAATACCCCCAGGCATAATTGTTACCATGAACAAAAGAGGGGATCCACGGATCCTGCCATGAACTTTTACTCTTTTTCCGCGGATTTTTTAGAGTGAAAACCGCCCCTGCTTGGAAGTGCTTGAAATGAAAAACTCAATAGAAATCCTTGACACTACTTTGAGGGACGGCGAGCAAATGCAGGGCATAGCCTTTTCCGCAGAGGAAAAGCTCAGCATTGCAAAAATCCTCCTCCAGGAGGTAAAGGTTGACAGGCTTGAGGCAGCCTCTGCAAGGGTCAGCTCAGGCGAAATGGGCTCTGTAAAGGGCATCACAAGGTGGGCAGCTGAAAACAGCCTTCTTGAAAAGGTTGAAGTCCTGGGATATGTTGACAGGCACAAAAGCGTTGACTGGATCCTTGAGGCAGGCGCAAAAGGCCTGAACCTGCTTGCAAAGGGCAGCCTTCTCCACCTGGAAAAGCAGCTGCAAAAGAAACCAGAAGAGCACTTCAAGGACATAAGGGAAACAATTGAATATGCCGGCATCAAGGGTGTAAAAGTAAATGTTTTCCTCGAGGACTGGAGCAATGGAATAAAGGACAGCAGGGATTATGTAATGCAGCTTGTTTCTGCCCTGGAAAAAATGCCAGTGCAGAGAATAATCCTTACAGACACTCTTGGAATTCTTACGCCTGATGAAACAAGCATGTTTGTGAAGGAAATGGCCAACGCCTTTCCAAAAACGCATTTTGATTTTCACGGCCACAACGATTACGGCCTTGCAGTTGCAAACAACCTTGCAGCAGTGAAAGCAGGCTGCAAGGGCGTTCACGTAACTGTAAACGGCCTTGGCGAGCGCGCAGGAAATGCCCCGCTTGACGAAACAGTTGCCGTTTTAAATGACAAAACAGGGTGCATGTGCATTGTAAACGAGAAGAAGTTTGCAAAGCTCAGCAAGATAGTTGAAACATTTTCAGGGAAAAGGGTTGCTGCCAACAAGCCTATTGCAGGCAGCAATGTTTTCACGCAGACAGCAGGAATCCATGCTGACGGCGACAAAAAGGCAGGCCTCTATGAGAACAAGCTAAAGCCAGAGCGCTTTGGGAAAGAAAGGCAGTACGCGCTTGGGAAATTGAGCGGAAGGGCAAGCCTTGACCAGAACCTTGAGCTGCTTGGCCTGCACCTGAGCGAGGAAGCCAAGGAGCGCGTCCTCAAAAGGGTTGTTGAACTTGGTGACATGAAAAAGGTTGTTACAACAGAGGACCTGCCGTACATTGTTTCAGATGTTTTGGAAACAGAGGAAGAGCGAAAAGTCAGGATAAAGAGCTGCAGTGTAAGCAGCGGCTCTGGGATAAAGCCAAACGCCTCCTTCACCCTGCAGTTGAATGGCAATGAATACAGTGAAAGTGCTGTGGGTGATGGCGGCTATGACGCTTTCATGAATGCCTTGAGGAAGCTTGAGGAAAAAACAGGGCTGAAGCTGCCAAAGCTGATTGATTATGAGGTAAGGATTCCGCCAGGGGGGAAAACAGATGCACTTGTTGAAACAACAATCACCTGGATTGCAGCTGATGGCAAAAGCTTTGCAACAGTTGGCGTTGACTCTGACCAGGTAATGGCAGCGGTAAAGGCAACAGAAAAAATGCTTAACGCAATCGCAAGGAAAAAGGGAAAGTAAATGGACCCACTGCTGCTTGGAGCGCTGCTTGCAACGGTTTTCTTCGCGAACATATATGCAAGCAGCGTTGGCGGCGCTTCACTCTTAATTCTGCCAATGATGTTCCTTGCTGGAATTCCTGCAAACATTGCGGTTGGCACAAACAGGCTGCACAGGGTTTTTGCAACCGGCACAGGGGCTGCAAAATACCTTAAAAATGTGAAAATTGATTTCAGGCACTTGTGGTTTTATGCAATTTCAACAGCGATTGGTGCTGTTGTTGGCGCGTTTATTGTGGTAAGCATTGATAAAACCGCGTTAGAGCTGATAATTTCAATATTTCTTTTGGCTTTGGCTGTGTTCTTCCTTGTGAAAAAGGACTTTGGAATGAAGGAGAAAAAAGAAAAGCCTGTGAAGAAAAGCCTTGCTTTCACCGGAATTGCAATGTTTGCAATTTCAGTCTACAGGTCAATTTTTGGCAGCGCGGCAGGCACTTTCCTCAGGGTTTACCTTGTGGTAAAGGACGGCCTCAGTTTCCTGCAGGCCTCAGCATATGCCTCGCTTATTGCAAACATTGGAAACATTTTTGCAGTCATCATCTTTGGTTGGGCAGGGATAATTGATTACTGGATAGCACTCTACATGATAATTGTAGGCAGCGCAGGCAGCTATATTGGAGCCCACCTTGCAATAAAGAAGGGCAATGAATTTGTGAGGAAAATCTTCCTCCTGCTTGCAATAATTACATCCCTGCGCCTGATTGCAGGCATTGCTTTTGGCATCTGATTTCCGGCAAAGCAAACTAAAAAAAGCCTTTTCCTCCTGCTTTATTTATGGCAACAAGCAAAATCGTTGTTTTGGACTTTGGCGCGCAGTATGCCCACCTGATTGCGCGCAGGATAAGGCAATTGCACGTTTTTAGCGAAATACTTGAGCCAACCGCTTCTTTGAAAGAGCTGCAGGATGCAAGTGG
>JAFGDB010000055.1 GCA_016932355.1 Candidatus Iainarchaeum sp.
ATACAATAAGCGTGATTTTTACCTTCATCCTGCATTTTATAATGTTCAACCCCATATTTTAAGCTTTCGGGGAGTTTAATCCTTTGATTTTTGTATCATGGCTGTTTATAAAGAATTCAAGGCATAATTATCCTATATAGGGCTTTTTTTAGTGGCAACAAATGTGCGGAATAGTTGCGTATAAGGGCAAGGGAGACGCTGTTGCAGCCGTTTTGTCAGGCCTGAAGCAGCTTGAATACCGCGGCTATGACAGCTGGGGCATTGCAGCCCTGAACAAAGGGGGCATTGCCCTTGAGAGAAGCGTTGGCAGGATTGGAGGCAAGCAATCCGTGAACCTGCCCAAGAGCAATATTGCAATCGGCCACACAAGGTGGGCAACACATGGCGGCGTTACCAAGGAGAATGCGCACCCGCACTTTGACTGCAAGGGCAAAATTGCAGTTGCCCACAATGGAATAATTGAGAATTTTGCCGAATTAAGGGACTCTTTGAGGGGCAAGGGCCACAAGTTCAAAAGCGAAACAGACAGCGAGGTAATAGCGCACTTAATTGAGGAGGAGAGCAAAGGCGGAAAGGGCTTTGAGGAAGCAGTCAGCGCTGCCCTGCCCAAACTGCATGGCAGCTTTGCAATCGCAGCCCTTGACTCTGAATCAGGGAACGTTATTGGCGCAAGGAAGAACAGCCCACTTGTGGTTGGTTTTAATGGCGATGAGCACTTCCTTGCAAGCGATGTAACCGCTTTTTTGGAGCACACAAACAAGGTTGCTTTTCTTTTGGATAATGAACTGGTTGTGCTGAATAAGGAAGCAAGCTTCAAGAACTTCTTTTTGGGAAAGGCAGTGAAGAAAAAAATTGAAACAATCAACTGGAAGCCTGGCCAGGTTTCAAAATCTGGCTTCAAGCACTTCATGCTGAAGGAAATAATGCAGCAGCCTGACAAAGTCAGGGCAACAATGCAGGGAAGGCTTCTCCCTGGCGGGGTAAAGCTCAAGGAGATTGATGAAATCCTGGCAAAGGCCTCTTCCTTCAACAGGATTGTCCTTGTTGGCTGCGGCACTGCTTACCATGCAGGCATGGTTGCAGAATACCTTTTTGAAGAGCTCTGCAAGCTTCCTGTTGAAACAGAGTATGCCTCTGAGTTCAGGTACAGGCAGCCTGTGATTGATGAAAGGACGCTTGTAATTGCAATAAGCCAGAGCGGTGAGACAGCTGATACACTGGCAGCTGTGCGCGAGGCAAAGGCAGGGAATGCCAAGGTGCTTTCAATAATAAACGTGCAGGGCTCCACAATTGCAAGGGAGTCTGATTTTGTGCTTTACCTGAATGCCGGGCCTGAAATCGGCGTTGCCTCTACAAAGGCCTTCACCTGCCAGCTGACTGCCTTGGCAATGATTGCAATTGCCTTTGCTTCAAAATTGGGCAAGGTTGGCAAGGCAAGAGTTGCCTCACTGGCTGGTTCTTTGAAAATGCTTCCCGGGCAGATTGAAGAGGTTTTGGAGCAGCGTGGCTTGATTGAGCAGATTGCAAAGCGTTACTTTGAGAAAAGGAATGCCCTTTTCCTTGGCAGGGGCGTCAATTTTCCGATTGCGCTTGAGGGCGCGCTCAAGCTTAAGGAAATAAGCTATGTCCATGCCGAGGCAATGCCTGCTGCTGAGATGAAGCACGGCCCGATTGCATTGATTGACAGCGAGATGCCTGTTGTTTTCCTTGCTGTAAACGACAAAAGCTATGGCAAGATCCTTGGCAATATCCAGGAGGTCAAGGCGCGCGGTGGAAAAGTTATTGCAATTGCAAACAAGGGCAATAAGGAATTGCAAAGCAGTGTTGATGAAACAATCTTTGTTGCAAAGACAGATGAGCTTTTGCAGCCTCTTTTAAACGTTGTGCCCTTACAATTATTTGCTTACTTTGTTGCAGATTTGAGGGGGTGCGACATTGACAAGCCTAGGAACCTTGCAAAGAGCGTTACGGTGGAGTGATTATGGCCGGGCATTGCAGCTTAAAGTATTTAGCGATGGGGTTTTTTGGTGAGCGGTTATGGCTGAACATGTTTTAAGGCATGCTGAGCACAAAGACTTGGAAAGGCTTATCGAGCTCGTGCACCAGCTCAGCCCTCCAAAACCGCATGAGGCAAATGTTTCAAATGGCCAGTTGAGGTGCATTCTTGACAATTTAATCAAGGATGACAACTACCATGTGTGCGTTCTTGAGAAGGAGGGCAGGGTTTTGGCAACCGCAACTCTTCTGCTTCAAATGAACCTTTCGCATGGCGGAAGGCCTTTTGGGCACATTGAGAATGTGGTTGTTGACACCAAGCAGAGGGGGCAAGGCTTGGGCAAGGTAATCATTGACCACCTTCTTGAAAAGGCCAGGGAGAAGAACTGTTACAAGGTAGTGCTAAGCTGCAAAAAGGATTTGAATGTTCCATTTTATGCAAAGTGCGGCCTGAAAGAATCAGGCCAAGTGGAAATGAGGCTTGACCTTTAGGTGTGTTTTATGCCAAGTGTTAAGGGTGTTTTTGGCAGGGTTTGCTTATAAGGTGTTTTTATGCCGAAGATAAAAGGGATTTTCTTTGATTTGGATGACACCCTGTTTGACTGCACTAACTCGCTTGTTGACAATGCAAGGAAGCGTGCGGCCTCTGCGATGGTGAAGGCTGGCCTGCCCTTGAAGGTGGAGGAAGCTTACAGGATGCAGATTGAGCTTTTTGACAAGCTCGGCCCATTGGAGAACGTGTTTGACAGGATGTGCGACAGGTTCAAGCTAAGCAAGGATTCAAGGGAGAGGATTGTTGAGGCAGGCTTTAATGCCTACAACAGCGATGAGGTTGAGCAGATTGAGCTGTTTCCTGATGTGCTGCCCACCTTGAAGAGGCTGAAGAAGCAGGGCACTAAGCTTGTTTTGATAACAAGCGGGATTTTTGAAAGGCAGCAGAAGAAAATAGACATTCTTGGCTTGGAGCCCCTGTTTGATTTGGTTTTGATTCATGACATTGAAAAGGACAAAACCAAGGAAGGGAAGTTCAAGCTTGCTTTGGAAAGCCTTGGCTTGAAGCCTGGCGATGTTGCTGTTGTCGGAGACCGAATTTACAATGAGATTAAGATAGGGAACAGGCTGGGCATGGTTTCTGTCAGGCTGCTTAAGGGCAGGTTCAAGTCTTTGGGTGCGAGGAATGAGTTTGAGGAAGCTGATTACGCAATTAAGGAGGTTTCAGAGGTAATTCCGTTGCTTGAAAAAATTAAGCATGCGAAGAAAAAGCAGAACGGCTTCAGGATTGTTGCAATCGGCGGCGGAACAGGCCTGCCCTGTGTTTTGGGCGGCCTTAGGGCGTACACAAAAAAGCTGACTGCAATTGTAACAGTTACCGACAGCGGGAGGAGCAGCGGCGTTCTCAGAAATGACCTAAATGTTTTGCCCCCTGGCGACATCAGGAACTGCCTTATCAGTTTGAGCAATTCGCATGAGCTGATGAAGAAGCTGTTCCAGTACAGGTTTGCTGGCGGGGAAAAGCTTGACGGCATGAGCCTGGGCAATCTTCTCATTGCAGGCCTTGCAAAGGTTACCGGGAGCTTTGAGCAGGCCATAAAGGAGACAAGCAAAATCCTTGCAATTGAGGGAACGGTTTTGCCCTCAACCCTGCAGGACACGCATCTTTGTGCAGAGCTTGCCGATGGCAGAATAGTTGAGCAGGAATTCAATGTCAGGGAGCCTGGAAAGGCAGCTAT
>JAFGDB010000056.1 GCA_016932355.1 Candidatus Iainarchaeum sp.
ATGGGCGGAAGGCTTGACGCAACAAACGTGCTTGAGCCATTGGTGAGTATTATTACAAACGTGGAGAGGGAGCACCAGCAGTATTTGGGAAAAACAAGGGGGAAGATTGCATTTGAAAAGGCAGGCATAATAAAGGGGCATATCCCTGTTGTTACAGCAGAGTGGAAAAAGCCCGTCCTGCGGGTTTTTGAGAAAAAGTGCAAGGAGGCAGGGGCAAGGCTTTCTGTTGTAAGGCAGCCCTATGCAGGAAAGCTTGCACTGCTGGGCTCTTTCCAGAAGTGGAATGCAGCAACAGCAGTTGCAGCAGTAAAGGAATTGCAAGAGCAGGGAATTGCTATCAGTGAAAAGGCGGTTCAGGAGGGGCTTTCTTCAGCAAAGTGGCCTGGCAGGTTTCAGGTTGTGAGGAAAAAGCCGGCTGTTGTCCTTGACTGCGCGCACAACCCCGCATGCTGTGTAGTGCTTGCAAAAGCATTCAAAGAGAAATTTCCCGGGAAAAAAGCCTTGCTTGTAATTGGCGTCAGCAATGACAAAAATGCCGGGGAAATGGCAAAAAGGCTTGCTCCAATTGCAGGGAGAGTGCTTGCAACAGGGGCAAGGCACAGGGCTTTGCAGCCTGAAAAGCTTGCAGGGCAGTTCAAAGCGCTTTCAGTTGAAACAGGGGCTGTTCACGGCGTTGGAACTGCAGTTAAAAGGGCAGTGAGGGAAGCAGGCCCTGACGGCATAGTGCTTGTAACAGGAAGCTGCTTTGTTGTGGGCGAGGCAATGCAGGCATTGCACAGGCTCAACCAAAAAAAATAAAAGAATTTTAATTCCAATTTTAATGGTTTTCATGCCAAGGCCAAAGCCCAAACCGGTCCGTGAAAAAACAGGGGAAGAGAGGCAGCTGGCTCTGGCCAGGGGCAAGGTAAGGAATATTAACGTGCTGCTTAAGCAGCATATTCCTGCCGGCTGGAAGTTAATGCTGGAAATGCGGAAAATAAAAGAAAAGCAGAGGATTAAGGCAATCATCCAGCGGAGAAAGAAAAAGAAGCCTAAAAAAAAGAAATAGTGTTTTGCAGTAAGCTTTTTAATCATTTGAGCTATTCCTTTCTTCATGCAACTTGAGAAGAAAACAAATTTTTTGCTTGCCTTGTTCGTCGGCTGCCTTGTTACAGCAAACCTGATTGGGCTTAAGGTTGCCTATTTTGGCCTGTTTGAGGCAAGCGTTGGCATTCTCGTGTTTCCAATACTTTTCCTGATAACAGACATTGTTGAGGAAGTGCATGGGAAGGAGAGGGCAAAGGAATTTGTTTACGCTGGGCTTGGCGTCCTTGTAATTGTTTTGGCTGCAACAGGGCTTGCTGTCCTGCTGCCTGCAGCGGAAAGGAGCTTTGTTTCAGATGAGGAATATGCAAAGATTTTTGGAACAACCCTCAGGATTTTTGCAGCCTCAATAGTCGGCTTCTTCATCTCGCAGATGCATGACGTTTGGGCATTCAATTTCTGGAAGGGCAAAACCCACGGGAAATACCTCTGGCTGAGGAACAATGCAAGCACTATTGTTTCGCAGTTCATTGACACAACAATTTTCATGTTCATTGCATTCTATGCAATCTCCCCAAAATTCACTGTGGAGTATGTTTTTGCGCTGATAATCCCTTACTGGCTTGTCAAGGTTCTTTTTGCGGTATTTGACACCCCTTTCTGCTATTTGGGAGTGAAGTGGCTTAGGGGCAATGAAAAGGCAGTTAGTTAGTGCATGGGGAAAGCAGTGCAGGCAGGGGGAAAGCTATTTATTCTTCCGCATTGAATAATCTTACAGTGTTTTGCAGTGAAACCGGTTATTGCAAGGGCCAGTTTGGGCCAGAGGGCAAGGCAGCTGGCAAAGCGCCTTTCAAGGAAAAAGCTAGAGCTTGAGTTCAAATTCCACACCTCTTTTTATGTATCTGGCCAGCATCCAAGGGATTTGGAGAGGTTTGCCAGGCAGGCAATGACTAAGGCCCTTGACAGGCTTGGCTTTGACCCTGTAAGCCAAGAGCAATTCAGGGCCAAAAAAGCGGTTGAAAGAAGGATGCTGAATAGAATTGGGCTCTCATTCCAATCTCCAAAAAATATGAAGCATTTGAAGGCTTTGGAAAGGCAGCTAAGGGCAATTGACTTTGAAGTGGCTGATTTGATAACTGAAAGCATGGGAGAGGAGAAGGCAAAGGGCTTTGCCCTGCTTTTGAAGCATTTCAGCAAAACAAAGCCTGTTCCAAAGACTGAAAAAAATAGGAAAACAGGCAGTTTTCAGGCGCAATAGGTAACTGCTAACGGGGCGCAATAGCATAATCTTTTAAAATGCTTAAGCGCTAATTTTAGTGTCTTTTAAAAAGGGGGAGCCTGATATGGCGGCAAAGTATGGCATGCACCTTGATTTCTTAAAGGAAGAGGACACTGAAATTTACAATGCAATCCAGTCTGAAAAGCAGAGGCAGATGGAGGGCATTGAGCTTATCCCCTCCGAGAACCTTGTGAGCCAGGCAGTGCTTGAGGCAATGGGCTCTGTGCCAACAAACAAGTACAGTGAGGGATACCCTGGAAAAAGGTATTACGGCGGAAACGAATTCATTGATGTAATTGAAAACCTTGCAATTGAAAGGTGCAAGAAACTTTTTAAGGCAGAGCATGCAAACGTGCAGCCCCTTTCCGGAAGCCCTGCAAACATGGCAGTGTACTTTGCAGTAATGGAGCCAAATGACACATTTATGGGAATGAAGCTCACTGAGGGCGGCCATTTGACACATGGGCACCCTGTGAATTTTTCAGGAAAGCTTTACAACTGCGTGCAGTACGGCGTTGACAGGAAAACGGAAAAGCTTGACTATGATGAGATTGAAAAGCAGGCAAAGGAGACAAAGCCAAAGCTTTTGCTGAGCGGGTACACCGCTTACCCAAGGGAAATTGACTTCAAGAGGTTTAGGGAAATAGCCGACAAGGTTGGGGCATTCTGCATGGCTGACATTGCCCACATTGCTGGATTGTGCGCTGCCGGCGTGCATGAAAATCCTGTTCCCTACTTTGATGCTGTTACAACAACAACGCACAAAACGCTTAGAGGCCCAAGGGGCGCGGTAATAATGTGCAAAAAGGACTTTGCAGAGAAGATTGACAAGTCTGTTTTTCCAGGGATGCAGGGCGGGCCCCATGACCACATAACTGCTGCAAAGGCAGTGTGCTTCAAGGAGGCCTTGCAGCCCTCGTTCAAGGATTACGCAAAGCAGATTGTAAAAAACTCAAAGGCTTTGGCAAAGGAACTCATGGACAAGGGCTTAAGGATTGTTTCAAACGGCACAGACAACCACCTCATGCTTGTTGATGTATTCAAGAGCAGGGGCCTTTCAGGGAAAGAGGCAGAGCTTGCACTTGAGAAGGCAGGAATTTACTGCAACAAGAACACAATTCCATTTGACAAGAGAACGCCATGGGACCCAAGCGGAATAAGGATTGGAACGCCTGTTCTTACAACAAGGGGCATGAAGGAGGCAGACATGAAGGAGGTTGCCTCGTTCATTGCAAAGGCCTTGGACAGCAGCAAGAGCAGCTCAGGGCTTGAAGCAATAAAGAATGAGGTAAAGGCCTTTTGCATCAATTTCCCATTCTACAGGTGATTCAGCATGCCTGGAAAACTGATTGACGGCATTGAACAAGCCAGTAAAATAACTGAAAGCGTTAAAAACGAGGTTTCGCTCCTGCAGAAGCAGGGCATAAAGCCAAGGCTTGCTGTTGTTCTTGCAGGGGAAAACGCTGCAAGCAAATTGTACGTTGAGAAAAAGAGGCAGGCCTGTGAAAAAGCAGGGGTTGCATTTGAGCTTGTTAAATTTCCGGAAACTGTTAAGGAAGAAGTTGTGCTTGAAGCAATAATCAAGCTGAATAAGGATGCGCAAGTTAATGCAATCCTTGTCCAGCTGCCCTTACCAAAGGGCATAAGCCAGGAAAGGGTTTTGAACGAGGTTTTTCCCCTGAAGGATGTTGACGGCTTTACTTCAGCAAATTTAGGGATGCTTGCATACGGCAACGAGCAGCTTGTTGCATGCACTGCAAAGGGCATTGTAAAGCTTATTGAAAGCACTGGCACAAAAATTGAGGGAAAAAATGCTTGCATTGTAAACCACAGTGTTGTTGTTGGAAAGCCCCTTTCCCTTATGCTTTTGAATAGGAATGCAACTGTAACAGTCTGCCATGAATTTACAAAAGATCTGGCTTTCCAAACAAGGCAGGCAGACATTCTCGTTACAGCGGTTGGAAAGCCAGGCCTGGTAAAGGCAGGCATGGTGAAGAAGGGCGCGATTGTAATTGACGCAGGCATTGCAAAGAAGGATGGGAAAACATTGGGTGATGCGGACTTTGAGGCTGTTAAAAAGGATGCATCATTTATTACCCCTGTCCCAGGAGGCGTTGGCCCGATGACTGTTGCCTGCCTTTTGGAGAACACTGTCCTTGCTGCAAAGCTTCAGAGAAAGGGTTAGGCATTCCATTGCTTCAAGCTTTTTTACCTGGCCCTTGAATCAGTTCAGCTGCCCTGTAGCTGCTTCTTACAAGAGGCCCTGACAGAACCTTTTTGAAGCCCTTTTCCAGAGCAATTTCCTTGAATTCATTGAACTGCTTCGGCTCAATGAATTCTGAAACAGGAATGCATTTCCTGTTAGGCTGGAGGTACTGGCCCAAAGTGAGGAAATCAACGCCTGCATTAAGAAGGCTGTCCATTGCCTGCAAAACCTCTTCCCTTGTTTCCCCAAGGCCGAGCATTATAGAGCTCTTTGTAAATATTTTGGGGTTCAGTTCCTTCACTTTTCTGAGAACCCCCAGGGACTGTTTGTAAGAAGCCCTTGCATCCCTTGCGGTTTTCTGCAGCCTTTCCACAACCTCAATATTGTGGGCAATTACGTCAGGGCCTGCCTCAACGATTTTTCTTAGGCATGCGGCGCTTCCCTGAAAGTCAGGGATTAGGGCTTCAACACTTGCCCCCGCATTTTTAACTGCACCAATGCACCTGGCAAAATGCCCTGCGCCAAGGTCTGGAAGGTCATCCCTGTCAACTGAAGTTAGGACAGCACACTCTAAACCAAACTCCTTTACAGCCCTTGCAATATGCTGGGGCTCTTTGCTGTCAAGATTCTGCCCATGCCTCGCGCTTTGGACAGCGCAGAACATGCACTTCCTTGTGCAAACCTGCCCAAGTATAAGGAATGTTGCTGTTCCGGAATTCCAGCACTCTGCCCTGTTAGGGCAAAGCGCTTCCTCACATACTGTATGCAGCTTGCTTTCATGCAGCGTGCCCTTTACCCTGTTGAATTCAGCGCCTGAAGCAATTTTTACCTTTAGCCATGGTGGCTTTGGCAATTGCCTGCTGCCATCCA